>DASUQN010000150.1:0-4237 GCA_036280515.1 Intrasporangium sp.
GGCCGGCATGCCCAGAGGTGGGTATGCCGGCCCGTCAGCTCAGGCGCTCAGCGCACCGTCAGTTGGCGGCGTCCTCCGACGAGGCCGGGGCGCCGCTGTCGCGGGCCTCGACCAGCTGGTCGGCCTCCGGCGTGGCAGTGCCCTGCTCCGCACGGTCGCCACGGTCGCCACGGCGGCGGCTGCGGCCGCGGCCACGCCCACCCTCGCGACGCTCGCCGCGCTCCTCGCGGGAGCCCCGCTCCTCACGGTCGCTGGACTCGCGGTCGCTGGGCTCGCGGTCGCTGGGCTCGCGGTCACCGGACTCGCCGTCACCGGCCTCGGCCTGCTCGCCGCCCTCGCCCTCGGGGAGGACAGCAGCCAGCGAGAGCTTGCCGCGCGGGTCGATCTCCTTGAGTTCGACCTGGATCTTCTGGCCGATCTTGACGACGTCGTCGACGCTGTCGATCCGCTTGCCGCCGACGAGCTTGCGCACCTCGGAGATGTGCAGCAGGCCGTCCTTGCCGGGCAGCAGCGAGATGAACGCGCCGAACGTCGTCGTCTTGACGACCGTCCCCAGGAAGCGCTCACCGACCTCGGGCATCTGCGGGTTCGCGATGGCGTTGATCGCTGCGCGAGCCGCCTCCGCAGACGGGCCGTCGACCGCTCCGATGAACACGGTGCCGTCGTCCTCGATCGAGATGTCGGCGCCGGTGTCGTCCTGGATCTGGTTGATCATCTTGCCCTTGGGGCCGATGACCTCACCGATCTTGTCGACTGGGACCTTCACCGTGATGATCCGCGGCGCGTACGGGCTCATCTCGTCGGGCACGTCGATGGCCTCGGCCATGACGTCGAGGATGTGCAGCCGCGCGTCGCGGGCCTGGGTCAGCGCGCCGGCGAGAACCGACGCCGGGATGCCGTCGAGCTTCGTGTCGAGCTGGATCGCCGTGACGAACTCCTTGGTGCCGGCGACCTTGAAGTCCATGTCACCGAAGGCGTCCTCGGCACCGAGGATGTCCGTGAGCGCCGCGTACCGCGTCTCGCCATCGAGCTCGTCGGACACGAGACCCATCGCGATGCCAGCGACCGGAGCGCGCAGGGGCACACCGGCGTTGAGCAGCGACAGCGTCGACGCACAGACCGAGCCCATCGACGTCGAGCCGTTGGATCCGAGCGCCTCGGACACCTGGCGGATCGCGTATGGGAACTCCTCGCGCGTCGGAAGCACAGGCATGAGGGCACGCTCCGCGAGCGCGCCGTGGCCGATCTCGCGACGCTTCGGAGAGCCGACCCGGCCGGTCTCACCGGTGCTGTACGGCGGGAAGTTGTAGTTGTGCATGTAGCGCTTGCGCGTCTGCGGGTTCAGTGTGTCGAGCTGCTGCTCCATCTTCAGCATGTTGAGCGTCGTGACCCCCATGATCTGGGTCTCGCCACGCTCGAAGATGGCCGAGCCGTGCACGCGCGGCAGGACCTCGACCTCGGCGCCGAGGGCGCGGATGTCCGCGAGGCCACGGCCGTCGATGCGGACCTTGTCGCGCAGGATGCGCTGGCGGACCAGCTTCTTCTGCAGCGCACGGAAGGCGGCCGAGACCTCCTTGCGGCGACCCGCGAACGGGCCGTGGACCTCGCTCTCCTCGCCTTCGCCGACGAGCCTCAGGTGCAGCGACGACTTGATCTCGTCCAGCCGGTCCTCGCGCTCGGTCTTGCCGGCGATCGTCAGCGCGGCAGCCGTGTCGGCCGAGGCGGCCTCCTCGACGGCGGCGTAGACGTCGTCCTCGTAGTCGAGGAACACGGGGAAGTCCTCCACCGGCTTGGCCGCCCTGGCAGCCAGCTCGGCCTGCGCGTCGCAGAGCGCCTTGATGAACTTCTTGCTCGCCTCGAGACCCTCGGCGACGACCTCCTCGGTCGGCGCCTGCTTGCCCTCGGTCTTGACGAGGTCCCAGGTCGACTTGGTCGACTCGGCCTCGACCATCATGATGGCGACGTCATCGCCGACGACGCGGCCCGCGACGACCATGTCGAAGACGGAGCGCTCGATGTCCGAGAAGTTCGGGAACGCGACCCACTGGCCGTCGATGAGCGAGACGCGCACGCCACCGATCGGGCCGGAGAACGGCAGGCCGGAGATCTGCGTGGAGGCGCTCGCGGCGTTGATGGCGAGCACGTCGTACTGGTGGTCGGGGTTCAGGGCGAACACCGTGATGATGACCTGGACCTCGTTGCGCAGACCCTTCGTGAAGGTCGGGCGCAGGGGCCGGTCGATGAGCCGGCAGGTGAGGATCGCCTCGGTCGTGGGGCGGCCCTCGCGACGGAAGAACGAGCCGGGGATCCGGCCCACGGAGTACATCCGCTCCTCGACGTCAACGGTGAGCGGGAAGAAGTCGAACTGGTCCTTGGGCGTCTTGCCCGCGGACGTCGTCGACATGATCATCGTGTCCTCGTCGAGGTACGCGACGACGGCTCCCCCGGCCTGCTTGGCCAGGCGCCCGGTCTCGAAACGGACCGTGCGAGTGCCGAAGCTGCCGTTGTCGATGACGGCTTCGGCGAAGGTGATGTCTGGACCCTCCATGTAGGGGCCCTCGCTTTCTTTCTCTCTGTGCCCTCGCACATCGTCGTTGTGTGCGGGGTTTCCATCAGGCGGGCTGCCGACACCATGGGTGGGAGCCTCACCACGACGAAAGGCGGTCACCGCAGGACTGCGGTGACCGCCTTTCGTCACGTGTTCATCGACGCAGGCCGAGTCGCTTGATGAGCGATCGGTAGCGCTCGATGTCGGTCGCCTCGAGGTAGCGCAGCATGCGCTTGCGGCGGCCGACGAGCAGGAGGAGACCACGACGGCTGTGGTGGTCGTGCTTGTGGGTCCGAGAGTGCTCGGTGAGGTCCTTGATGCGCTGCGTCAGCATCGCAACCTGCACCTCGGGGGAGCCGGTGTCGCCGTCCTTGGTGGCGTACTCGGCCATGATCTGCTTCTTCACGTCAGCGTCCAATGGCATGGATGACCGACTCCTTCTCTACTCATTGCGCGGTGCACCAGGGCATGTCCACCTGGGCGCTCTCTGTCCGCGGCCGGTCAAACGGCATCGCCAAGCGTAACAGCGGGCGTCCCGCCTCCCCTAATCGGGAGCGGGTGGCCTCCCACGCCACCGTCGATGATGCCGTATGCCGCTGAGCCGGCTGCCAAGGCCACGTGACCTGGGAAGCCGGCACAGCGGCATACGACCGGGTGTTGCGGTGACGATGGGCACCGGCGAGGCGAGGTTGAGCGCGGGAGTTTCCCGATGAGGGTGTTTGTGTGCGTGAGGGCGCGGGTACGTGCACCGGTGCTCGGGGCAATAACTCAAAAGGAGCGAAGCGCCACATGATCATCCTTGGACTCATCCTGCTGCTCATCGGGTGGCTGGCCAGCATCAGCATCCTCACCACGATCGGGATCATTTTGATCGTCATCGGCGTGGTCCTGTGGATCCTGGGAGCCACGGGTCGCGCGGTCGGCGGACGCAAGTACTGGTACTAACCCGTAGCGGCTCGCCATGGAGAAACGCCCCCGCTGTGCGGGGGCGTTTTCGCGTCCGGGGAGGCTCGCGGTGCCTTTTGCGACAGACCTTCATAGACTCAGGAGGAACCCAACGACGGGAGCACGATGACGCGCGCGACGAGCCCGGACAACAGTCTGGATCTCCAGCGAACCGAGACGGTGCGGCGGCTTGCGGAGCAGCATGCCGACGAACGCGGGGCCCTGATGGTCGTGCTGCACGCCGTCCAGTCCGAGCTCGGCCACATCGACCGGGGTGCCGTCGAGGCGATCGCCGACGTGCTCAACCTGTCGATCGCCGACGTCCACGGCGTCGTGTCGTTCTACAAGGACTTCCGCACCGAGCCGTCGCCCGAGCACACCGTCCACCTGTGCCGGGCCGAGGCGTGCCAGTCCGTCGGAGCGGAGGCGCTCTACGCCTACGTGCGGCGTGCGTTCGCGGGGCGGGAGGACGTCGAGGTGGACGAGGTCTTCTGCCTCGGCAACTGCGCGCTGGGTCCCTCCGGGATGATCGACGGCCGCCTCCACGGGCGGCTCTCCGCCGAGCGCCTGCTCGGCCTCACTGAGGAGTGGGTGCGATGAGCACGAAGCGCGCGGTCACCGTGTACGTGCCCGGCGACTCGAGCGCGGCCGCCGTGGGGGCCGACGAGGTCGCAGCAGCGCTGGCCGACTACGTCGGCGTGAACGTCGTGCGCACCGGCTCTCGGGGGATGCTCTGGCTCGAGC
>DASUQN010000151.1:0-2464 GCA_036280515.1 Intrasporangium sp.
ACCTTCCGGGCGAACGTCGCGTCGCGCCGGTGGGCATCGATGGCGCGGCGTTTGGCCGTCGTCATGAGCCAGCCGGCCGGGTTGGGCGGCACGCCGTGGGAGGGCCACTGCTCGAGCGCGACGACAAGGGCCTCCTGGGCGAGGTCCTCCGCCACCCCGACGTCTCCCGTCACCCGGGCCAGGCCTGCGACGAGCCGACCGGACTCGATCCGCCAGATGGCCTCGACAGCCCGCCGGGCCCGCTGGACCTCGTCAGCGGCACCGGTTGCCGTCGGGGTGGCGGCCACGGGACTCGGCGTGGACATGCGTCGACCCTCCCCGATCGAGTCGGGGAGGGTCAACGGCGGGAGGCGGCTGTGCCGGGAAGCGAGCCCAGCGGCATACGGCTGAATGCGGTCAGGCGGGGGGCGCGAAGTCCTCGGGGCCCATGATCTTGACGACCTCGGCCTCACCCTCCCACCCGGGCCACAGGTCGACGTGGAGCCTCATGAAGCGGGAGGCCCACTCGACCGCCTCCTCCTTTGACCGGACCTCGTAGATGGCGTAGGAGATGTACTCCTTGGACTCCGCGAACGGCCCGTCCATGACCGAGAGGTCACCTCCGGCCACGGCGACCCGGGCGCCGCTCGCGCTGGGGGCCAGGCCACCGTTGTCGAGCATCGCGCCCGAGGAGGTGGCCTCGGCGCCGAGGTCCATGATGGCGTTCATGAGGCCCTCTGGCGGCGGGCCGGCTGGCTGGGTGCCCTTGAGGATTACGATGTAGCGCATTGGATTCTCCTGTCCTGTCGAGTGATTCAGAGCATGTCAGGCGAGCGTGCCGACAGCGCGGAAGTGGTGGCGGGCCACCACGGCGACCCACGCGAAGACCAGCACGACGGCCAGGGTGAACAGCAGGTTGGCCACGACGCTGCCGCCGCCGGACGCCACGCAGAGGAAGCCGCCGAAGAAGGCGACGCCGGTGACGCGGGAGAAGCGGCCCATCGTCCGGTCGCCGTCGATGCCGAACCGGCGGGCGAGGACGAAACACGCGGCGGCGATCGCGGTGAAACCGATGCCGGCGGCCGTGAAGTGGATGATGCCGTGAGTCGTCACCTCGGCAACTCCCTCCGGAGTCCCGACCGGGAAGCCCAGCGCGGGGTCGGCGCGGAAGACGCCGGCGGCCACCAGGCTGAGCCCGAAGACGACAGCGAGCCGCGGCGCCCAGCGACCGCCGACGCCGCCGTCCAGGGCGCGTCGCAGACCGAGGGCGAAGGCGACGAGCATGAGCCCGGTGAGGACGAGGTTGGTGATCTGGATCCAGCCGTGGTCCCCGTTCGCGAGCAGGCTCCACTGGTGGCGGCTGAAGTCGAAGCCCTCGCGCAGCAGGCCCTGGGCGACGGACGTGATGACATAGCACGCTCCGGCGACGACGCCCCAGCCGAGCAGGCTGCGGGTGACGTGGACCGGGGTCCAGTCGGTCGTGCTGGGCTCGGCGGTGGTGGTGGTGGTTGGGTGCATGGTGACTCCTCCGGTGTGGGATCGGGCCGTCTGCCCGGTGCCGTCACCCCCTCCACGAGCGACGCGACTGTCGATCGACATCGACCGCAGAGTTCTTCTTCTCGGCTCGCCGGGACATGCCGTATGCCGCTGTGCTCGCTCCCACACAGCAGTGCAGTCCCGGCGCTACCGTGCCTTGGATGCAGAGGTTTCACGACGCTGACCTGTCCGGTTCGGAGTTCGAGCACGTGCGTCTGGCGAGCTCACGCTTCGATCGCGTCGACCTGACCGGGAGCCGGTTTCGCTCCGTCGACGTCGGGGACGCTGAGTTCCGCGGGAGTGCCTTCCACCAGGTCCGCATGCGAGGCGTCGACCTCTACGACGTCGACATCTCCGGCGAGATCCTCAACGTGACCATCAACGGCGTCGACATCGCACCGCTCATCGAGGCCGAGCTCGATCGACGGGATCCCGAGCGTGCGAAGGCCCTGCGGCCGAGCGACCCCGCCGGGTTCAGGGAGGCGTGGGACATCAACGAGCGGCGGTGGCGCGAGACGGTCGAGCGCGCCCGTCGACTGCCGGCCGACCTGCTCCACGAGTCGGTCGACGGTGAGTGGTCGTTCATCGAGACGCTGCGTCATCTGGCCTTCGCCACCGATTGCTGGATCGGGCGGGCCATCCACGGTGACCCGGCGCCGTGGCACCCCCTCGACCTGCCGTGGGACGAGATGCCGGACACTCCCGGGGTCCCGCGTGACCGGGAGGTCCGGCCCTCGCTGGACCAGGCGCTCGAGCTGCGGCACGACCGGATGAGGACCGTCACGGAGTTCCTCGACGACCTGACCGACGAGTCCCTGGCGGCGCACACGACGCGGGTCGAGGGGCCGGGGTGGCCGGAGCCGCGGAGCTATCCGGTGCGCGAATGCCTCCTCACCGTGCTCAACGAGGAGTACCACCACCGGCTCTTCGCCGAGCGCGACCTGGCCGT
>DASUQN010000152.1:0-2552 GCA_036280515.1 Intrasporangium sp.
AACGCCATTGGGCGCATCTGAGCAGCCTCGAGAAGGCATCATCGCCGGACTCATGGTCTTGCCGGTCGTCATCGTCTTGATCGTTGTCGTGTTGACCTCGCGTCGCTGATGAGTTTCGCGACGGTCCACCGTCTCAATCGACCATGGGCGCGATCACTCATCTCATCGCCGGTGTCCCGGTCTCCGAGCTCGACGCAGCCATTGACTGGTACACCCGCTTCTTCGGGCGACCACCAGATCTGCGCGCCGGAGACGAGATCCTCTGGGACGTCGACGAGCACGCCACGCTCTTCATCGAGCCGGACGCGGCGCGTGCCGGCTCAGGCAGGATCACCTTCGGCGTCTCCGGACTCGATGCCCTCCTGGAGCGCCTGGCGGCCCAAGGCATCGACCATGAACCAGTCGAGACGTACGCGAACGGGGTCCGCCACGCGATGGTGCCGGATCCGGATGGGAACGCACTGGCTTTCGCCGAGTCCCCCTCGTCGTGACGACTAAGAGGGGGCCATCAGACGAAGATGCAGAACGGGTGCCCCTCCGGATCGGCGAAGACGTAGAGTGGCTCGTCCTCGTCCGAGGAGCGATCGAGAAGGATCGTGGCGCCGAGTGAGAGCGCCCGATCCCGCTGCCTCGGCAGGGCTGCAATGTCCGGCACCGTCATGTCGAGGTGGAGCATCTGTCGCTGCCGAGGTACGTCGTCTGCAGCACCCGTGCCCTCCTCGGGGCGCCATTCCGGGCGGACGTAGTCGTTGGTGGCCTGGAAGGCGAGGTCACGACCGCTCGTCGCGTCGCCGGCACTGGGGCGCAGGACGAGCCAGTCCTCGCCGCGCGGATCCGGCTCCCCCGGCGCAGGCGCTTCGTCGCCCGGACGATAGGCGTAGCCGAGCAGCTGGCGGTAGAACTCTGCGAGCACTCGCGGGTGAGGGCAGTCGAGGACGACCTGCCGAACGACGGGAAACTCATCCACGCCGGCGGCTCCTCCGGGACCCTTGTTCGTCATCTGTCGACCCTACGACCATCGGGGTCTGAGGGTGGTTGATGAGCCAGCCAGAGCGACTCGTCCACGGATGCGCGTGACCAAGCCCAGCGGCATACGGCATCGTGGTCGTCGGATCGGTGCGCGCTGGGAGGCATACGATGAGCGAGGCGGGCTGGAAGGCGTTCGTCACGGCGGAGGGCGTCGCGGACTGGGTGGTGTTGCACGGCGGCCCCACCGCAGCGTTCCGGACGGCCTCGATGCGGGAGGCAGCGCAGCTCGCGGCGAGCATCGCCGAGGTGCCGGGCCTCGAGGAGGCTCAGTCCGTCCTGACAGTCGCTGACCGGCACGTCTCCGTGCGGCTGACCCGCGACCTCTGGGGCATCGAGCCCGGGCACGTCGAGCTGGCTCGGGCGGTCTCCGCAGTCGCCCGGGAGCATGGTGCCAGTGCCGATCGCGCGCTGGTCCAGGAGGTTCAGCTGACGATTGCTGCCCAGCCCCAAGCGATCGACGTGCCGTTCTGGCGGACAGTCCTCGGATACCGGTCCGCCGCCGACGACAACGCGACCGACCCGCTCGGGCACAGCTCGACGGTGTGGCTCCAGGAGCTCGATCCGGCCAAATCCTTGCGGCACGCGATGCACATCGACGTGTCCGTCGCGCGCGAGCACGTGGCCGCTCGGGTCGAGGCCGCACTCGCCGCCGGAGGCACCGTCGTCGACCGGTCCGCTCAGCACTGGACCCTGTCCGATCGTGCCGGCAACCGCGTGTGCGTCACCGCCTGGCCGGACGGCTATCCCGACCCGACCAATCCGTCGGCTTGAAAGCCGGCGACCGCGCGGGCCAGCTCCGTGATGTGCGCCCAGTCCCCTGTCGCCACCGCCGACGACGGGGCCAGCCAAGATCCCCCGACACAGGGAACGTTGGGCAGGGCAAGGTACTGGGCAGCGTTGGCGGCAGACACTCCCCCTGTGGGACAGAAGCGCAGTTCGGGCAATGGCCCCGCGACTGACGCGAGGAAAGGCGGACCTCCACTTGCCGCGGCAGGGAAGAACTTCATGAGCCGTAGCCCTCGCTCGGCGAGCGCCATCATCTCGGTCACCGTGCTCGCTCCCGGTAACACCGGCACGCCGGAGGCCAGTGCCGCGTCGAGCAGGTCGGGGGGCGAGCCGGGCAGGACGATGAACGACGCCCCGATCCGGCCCACCTCGATGACCTGCTGGGGCGTGGTGACGCTACCTGCGCCAACAATGACTTCCGGGACTTCCGCGGCCACGCGCTCGATCGCCTCAAGCGAGGCCGGGGTCCGTAACGTCACCTCCATGACGCGCACGCCCCCGGCGGACAGGGCGCGGGCCAGCGGCACGGCGTGCGCAGCGTCGTCGATGACGACGACCGGAACCACGGGACCGACCCCGTAGAGGGGATGGATGTCACCAGTCATGGATGGTCCCGTCCTTGAGCCGGCTGAAGGGCAGGTATGCCGTCTGATAGGGGAACCGAGCCGCGGCCTTCTCGTCCAGCTGGACGCCCAACCCGGGTTCGTCGCCAGGATGCAGATAGCCATCCTTGAACG
>DASUQN010000153.1:0-4677 GCA_036280515.1 Intrasporangium sp.
GCTCGCCGTCGAAGACCCGCGCCGTCCCCTCGAAGACGTCCTCGTCGAAACCCGCGGACTTCACGACGGCACCCTCGGGCGCGAGGGAGCCGGTGAGGATCGTCAGGCCCCCCGTCTTGTGGATCGGCCGCGACATCTCCCGGATGACGCGTCCGTCGATGTGGGGTGGCTTGATCTCGTCGAGGTTCTCGGCGATCGTCCTGCCGGTCACGGTCAGGGCGTCGCCGTGGAGCAGGCCCGCGTCGAGAAGCGTCTTCATCACGACGGGGATGCCACCGATGTGGTCGATGTCCTTCATGACGAAGGCGCCGAACGGCTTGACGTCGGCCAGGTGCGGCACCTTCTTGCCGATGCGCTGGAAGTCGCCGATGGTGAGGTCGACCTCGGCCTCGTGGGCGATGGCGAGCAGGTGCAGCACCGCGTTGGTCGAGCCGCCGAAGGCCATGACAACGGCGATCGCGTTCTCGAACGCCTCCTTCGTCATGATGTGCCGCGCCGTGATGCCCTTGCGGAGCAGCCCCACGACCGCCTCCCCCGACTTGCGGGCATAGGCGTCGCGGCGCCGGTCCGTCGCGGGCGGTGCAGCGGACCCCGGGATCGACATCCCGATGGCCTCGGCGACGGCCGCCATGGTGTTGGCCGTGTAGAACCCGCCGCACGCGCCCTCGCCCGGACAGATCGCCCGCTCGATCGCGTCGACGTCCTCGCGCGGCATCAGGCCCGCGGCGCACGCACCGACCGCCTCGAAGGCGTCGATGATCGTGACCTCCTTCTCGGTGCCGTCCGAGAGCTTGGCGATGCCGGGCAGGATCGTGCCCGCGTAGAGGAAGACGGACGCGAGGTCGAGTCGTGCTGCCGCCATGAGCATGCCGGGCAGCGACTTGTCGCATCCGGCGAGGAGCACCGAGCCGTCGAGACGCTCGGCGTTCATGACGGTCTCGACCGAGTCGGCGATGATCTCGCGGGACACCAGGGAGAAGTGCATTCCCTCGTGGCCCATGGAGATGCCGTCGGAGACCGAGATCGTCCCGAACTCGAGCGGATAGCCGCCGCCGGCGTGCACCCCGTCCTTGACGGCCTTCGCGAGCCGGTCGAGGGACAGGTTGCACGGCGTGATCTCGTTCCAGGAGCTGGCAACGCCGATCTGCGGCTTGGCGAAGTCCTCGTCGGACATCCCCACTGCCCGGAGCATCCCTCGCGCCGCGGTCTTCTCGAGACCGTCGGTGACGTCGCGGCTGCGTGGCTTGATGTCCGGCGTTTGCGTCATGGACCGAAGCATAGAACCGTGTCCGCTGGGTGGACACGTCATCTCACATTCCGTATGCCGCTGAGCTCGCTCCCATCCGCGGGCACCGTCTCAGCCCTCCCGCCCTCACAGGAGGAGTCAGCCGCGGCTGAGGTGGAACCGCTGGAGCTGGCAGCTGCCCACGTCGAGCTCCGCCCACTCGCCTGCGTAGCGCAGGACGGCGACCCCACTCGTCCCGAAGCCGTCCGCGAGCGCCTCATGGGCCTGCCGTGAGCCATCTCCCTCGCTGAGCAGGCTGGTCAGCTGAGCGATCGTGGGGTTGTGCCCGATGACGAGGACCGAGGCCGTCTCTCCGGCGTCCTCCCGGATGGTCTCGAGCGTGTCCTCGATGCCACCGATGTAGACGCTCTTGCGATACTCGACGAACTCTGTATGGGCGCCGCCCTTGCACGCCGCCTCCCAGGTCTGTCGGGTCCGCTTGGAGGTCGAGCAGATCACGAGGTCCGGCACGAGGCCCTGCTCCTTGAGCCACGCGCCGGCCGCATTCGCGTCCCGGCGGCCCCGCTCGGTGAGCTCGCGGTCATGGTCCACCTTGCCCGGGCTCTGCTCGGCCTTCGAGTGACGCATGAGGATGAGGGTCTTCTCTCGCGCTGCGCTGCTCATGTTTCGAGCATGCCCGCAGGTTCCGGCGTTGTCAGCCCCGAAGCGCAACCCGGCCCGGAGGCATGCGCCACATCTCCGGAGGGATGTCGTGCGGCGCCAGGTCGACGTCCGGACGCTCCGGACGCCGAGTCAGCCTCCGGACACGGCGTTGATGATGTGCACCCGTGCGCCCGCCGGCACGACCGTGGCGAGCCCCTCGCCGCGCGTGGCGTCCTGCCCGTTGACGAAGACCTTGACGTGCGGGCGGATCCGGCCCCGCTCGTCGCGAACCTTGCCGTCGAGCGCCCGGTACTCGGTGAACGCGCGGTCGAGCAGCTGGCCGACGGTCTGGCCGCCGTCGGCCGCAGCAACCTCGATCTCGGCGACCCCGCCGACGAGGTCACGAAGGAGGCCCGGCAGGATGACCCGCACTGGACTGGTCGTCATCGAATCACCTGATCCACCGGCCGCATCACTCGACCTGGGCGGCCCGCACGACGAGCACGTCGGGCAGCTGGGTCACGATGCGGCTGAACGTCTCACCCTCGTCGACCGAGGCGAAGACGTCGCCGTTGCGGGTGCCGAAGTAGAGGCCCACCGGATCGCCGCCGTCGAGGTCGGCGGCGTCGCGCAGCACACAGGTGTAGCTGTGGTCCGGGAGCCCCACCGCCTGGGTGCGCCAGCTGCGGCCCGAGTCGTCCGACCGCTGCACCTGCAGCCGGGCCGCCGGAGGGATCCGCTCGCCGTCGTCCTGGACCGGCACGTTCCAGATGACACCAGGTCGGCGCGGGTGGGCCAGGATCGTGAAGCCGAAGTCGGTGGGCAGTCCGTCCGCGATCGACTCCCAGGTCGCGCCACCGTCGCCGGACCGGTAGACGCCCTTGTGGTTCTGGGCGAAGAACTCACCGTCCGCCCCGCGCGCGACCTTGTGCACGCACTGGCCGTACTCGGGGTACTCGTTGTCGGGCTGGAAGTACGCGCGGATGCCGGGGTTGCTCGGCGCCCAGGTCTCCCCTGCATCCTGCGAGCGGTACACCCCGCCCGTGCTCATCGCCACGAGCATCCGCTCGGGCCGCCCCGGCTCGGGGATGATCGTGTGGACGGCGCCACCGCCGAAGCCCGGCTCCCACGTGGGCCGGTGCGGGTGGTCCCAGAGGCCACGCACGAGCTCGAAACGCTCCCCCCGGTCCGCGCTCCGGAAGAGCGCATGCGGCTCGACGCCGGCCCAGACCACGTCGTCGTCGTTGGGATCGGGCGTGAGCTGCCAGACGCGCTCGAGAGCCGTGTCCGTGTCGCTCGGGAAGGCGAGTGCACGATCGGCGCTCTCGCTCCACGTGCGGCCCGCGTCCTCGCTCACCTGCACCGTCGGGCCCCAGTGCCAGGACTTCACCCCGGCGAGCACCGATCGGCGACCGGCACGGGTGTCGAAGGCGACCGAGGCCACCTCGCTCATGAGAAAGTGCGGACCCTCGACGGACCACTCCTGCCGATCGGCGCTCCGGGCGATCCAGAGGCCTTTCCGAGTCCCGACTGCCACGATCGTCTCAGCCATGTTCACAGTGTCCACTACGGCTCTGACAGCCCACAAGACATTACCTGGTGCGTATGCCGCTGGGCTGGTACCGGACGCCCGTGCTCGTCGAGCGGGGCGCGGGCACGGCCTGCACTCGACGAGGTGGGGACGCCCTCAAACGGTCCTGGGCACGTGACTCGACAGGATCAGGCGCATCACCTTGTGCCCGAAGTCCGCGGTGGGGTCGAACATGAGCGGACACCCGCCGTCGATCACCATGATGCCGTGCTCGCGGCCCAAGGCCGTCGCCTCGGCAGACACGCTGCCATCGCCCGGCCCGCGATGCATCCAAACGTGCTTGATGCCGAGCTCGACACAGTCGTGCATCGTGTCCTTCGCCCGGTCCGGTGCAGTGCCGATGACGACCGCGTCAACGCCACCCGGGATGCTCTTCAGGTCGTGGTAGCACCGGTCACCCTCCACCTCGTCCGCATTGGGGTTCACGGCGAAGACGTCGTAGCCTCGGGCACGCAACCGTTGGTACACGGCATTCGCCCCGTGGCCCTCGGCCTTCCGCGACACCCCCGTCACGGCGATCCGCTTGTTGGCCAGAAACGTGCTGGCTGCTTCCTTGATGCCGACCATGGTCCCTCCTGCATCTCGAACCGTCTGCGGCGGTGCCTCCTGGGAAGGTGTGTCCCCTTCCAGTCAGTCGAGCGGCCAATGGGCTCAGGCGGTAGGGCCAAACGTCCCCAACGAGACCGTCGGGCCCGTAGCCGGCCAGCCGCAGGCGCCCTCGGTCAGCTGGCCGGGGACGCGGCCCGCTTGACGATGTTGTCGAGCGGCTGACCGTCTCGCAGTGCCTCGACCTGGCGGCGCAGGAGCGCCAGTGCTCGTGGTGCCATCGCCGAGGTCGCCCCGCCGACGTGTGGTGTGATGATGACGCCCGGAGTCCTCCACAGTGGATGGTCGGCCGGAAGCGGCTCGGGGTCGGTGACGTCGAGTGCCGCACGGAGACGGCCGGAGGAGCACTCCGCGACGAGGGCGTCGGTGTCGACGATCGGGCCGCGCGCCACGTTGACGACGAGGGCCCCGTCCGGCAGCTGGGCCAGCAGGTCGGCGTCGACGAGCCCGCGCGTCGAGTCGCTGAGCGGGAGGATGAGGACGAGGACGTCGGCAGAGCGCGCGAGGACCGGAAGCTCGTCGATGCCGTGCACGATGTCCACGAGGTCGTCCCCTACCCGGGGCTGGGAGGCGACCACCGTGACCTCCACCT
>DASUQN010000154.1:0-4854 GCA_036280515.1 Intrasporangium sp.
GAGCAGCTGGCGACGTCCGTGCTCCAGCGCCGGCTCGCGGGCGTCATCACCGCCCGCACGTACGTCATGCTCGACTACGACTGCCCGAAGGAGCTCGTCGCCAAGGCGACCCAGCTGACGCCGGGGCTCGAGTCCCCGACCGTCTCGCCCCTCCAGGACGAGGCCTGGGTGGCGGTCCGCGCCATGGTTCCCCGGATGGGGCGCAACCGCCTCATGGACGAGCTCTACGACCTCGGGGCGCGGGCGATCCTCGTCACGGACATCGCTGCGTGCCGACTGTGAGCGAGACACCCACCAGCACCCCCGCGGCCCTGGCACCGTTCCGGCCGAGGCGCGGTCGGGTCGTCGCGCTCGGGGTCGTGTGGGGATCGTTGCTCCTCTTCGGTCTGATCGCCGTGATCATGCCCGAGCAGGATGGCCGCTGGGGCGTGCCGGACCGGATCATGCTCTTCGGCCTGGGCGTCGTCATCGCTGCCCTGGCCTGGCGATACGCCTCGATCATCGCCGTCCCGAGCCGGGAGGGTCTCAGGGTCCGCAACCTCGTCCTGACGAGGACTCTGGAGTGGGCCGAGATCGTCGGGATCCAGTTCGGCGGGGGCGAGCCGTGGGTCAGCCTCGACCTCCTGGACGGTGACACCCTCGCCGTCATGGCCATCCAGAAGGCCGACGGGGAGGTCGCCGGCCGCGAGGCCTCCCGGCTCGCCGCGCTGGTCCAGGCGTTCGGTGAGTCCCGCGAGGCGCCCTCGCAATGAGTCGCCAGCCGACGGTCGACGAGATGCGCCATGCGCTCGGCCACTTCGCGACGGGCGTCACCGTCGTCACCGGCACGACTCTGGACGGTGACCCCGTCGGCTTCGCGTGCCAGTCCTTCGCCTCGGTGTCGCTCGACCCGCCGCTCGTGCTCTTCTGTGCCGACCACCGCGGTCGATCGTGGCCGGGCATGCGCGACGCCGGGCTGTTCACCGTCAACGTCCTCCACCACGAGCAGCACGACATCGTCGAGCGATTCGGGTCGCCGTCGGGCGGCCGGTTCGACGGGCTGGACTGGTACCCGTCGGCGGACGGCGGTCCCAGCCTGGCCGACGCGCTGATGCGCATCCACTGCTCCGTGGAGCAGGTGCACGTCGCCGGTGACCACGACGTCGTCATCGGACGTGTGCTCAGCCTCGACGACACGGGCAGCGGCCGCCCGATGCTCTTCTACCGCGGCCAGTTCACCGTCACGGAGAAGACCGCTGAGGCCGAGGGCCCGGACGCCGGGGCCGTCGACGACTACTGGGGGTGAGCGGTGCCGGCCTCAGGTGACGCGGCGCAGGTCGGGACGCATCCGCACCACGACGAGGCCCTGGACCACGCCGATCGCAGCGAGGAGGAGCCAGACGGGTGACAGTCCGCCGGTGACGTCGCGGACCAGTCCCATGGCGAAGGGGCCGACCGAGGCCACGCCGTAAGAAAAGAGGAAGGCCATGCCCGTGAGCCGGCCGCTCGCCTCGGGCGTCAGCGCGTAGCGGACGAGGAGGACGAGGGCCAGCGAGAACGCCGCGCCCTGGCCGAGGCCCAGCACCACGACGGACACCCAGGGGGCCGCCTCGGGTGCCGTGAAGATGGCGAGGCAGCCGAGGATTCCCAGCCCGGCCGACAAGAGGAGCAGTCGCCGCAGGTCGGTGGCCCGGTCGCTGAGTATCGGCCCGAGCAGCCCGGAGATGACCTGCGCACCGCTGAACGCCGCGCCGAGGTACCCGGCCGCGGACCGGTCCCAGCCGAGCTCGACGTAGGTCGGCGGCAGCCACGTCACCGCGGAGTAGAAGCACCAGGACTGCAGGGCGAGGTACCCCGCGACGAGCCACGCCGTGGGGTGCCGCCACGGCAGCCGGCCGCGACCCTCCTCGCCCGGCGTGTGGTGCGGGTTCGCGCGCAGCGTGAACGGGGCCCACACGAGCAGGCCGGTGAGGGCCAGGAGCGCCCACGACGCGAGGGACGCCTGCCAGGATCCGAGGCGGTCGGCCAAGGGGGCCGACGCGGCGGAGGCGAGAGCCGCAGCGCCCATCATGGCGAACATGTAGAGCCCGGTGACGAGCCCGACGCGCTCCGGTGGGAAGAACGTCTTGACGAGGCGCGGCAGGAGCGACCCGGCGACGGCGATGCCGACGCCCGCCACGAAGGTCCCGAGGTAGAGCGTTGCGACGTCGTCGCCGAACCACCGGCTCCCGGTCCCGACGACGACGCAGGCCATCGCGGCGAGGATGGCCGCGACGGCGCCGAGGCGGTGGGCGATCGCGGACGCGAGGGGCGCGAACACGCCCATGCAGAGGACCGGCAGCGTGGTCAGGGCGCCGGCGGCGGCGTGGCTCAGACCGAGGTCGCTCGAGATGGCGTCGATGAGGGGCGGCACGCTGGTGATCGCGGTACGCAGGTTGCCCGCCACGGCGAGGAGTGCGACCGCCGTGACCCAGGCGGAGGGCAGTGGCCAGACCCGCACGCCGACATCGGCGCCCTTGGTCACGTCGGCCGGTTCCACCCGGCCGACCGTAGACCACGACCGGTGGTGTCGAGGACGAGGTCCGCACGGGACCTCGTGTCGTCCGCCGCGAAGACGGCCTCCTCCTGCGCCGCCCAGCGCTCCCAGTGCGGCCGGTACGTGTCGCCGTCCCGCGCCAGCCCGCGCGACATCCGAAGCATCAGGTCGGCGTCGACGAACACGCACACCGCGGCAAAGGGCCGGGCCGGCCCGACGCTGGAGCCGCCGCCGTCGATCACGAGAAAGTCGGTCGGCTCGAGGACGACCGTCGCGCCCCAGCCGCCTGCGTCCCAGTCCCAGTGGGCGTATGCCGCTGGGCGGGCCTGCGAGATCGGTTCCAGGATGCGGGTGGCGAGGATCTCAGACGACTCACCCAGCCCGTCCCATCCCGGGTACAGCTGATCCATGTGGACGAGGGCCACGGTGCCGTAGGACCTCAGCTCTGCCGAGACGCCGCTCGCAAGCGTCGTCTTGCCCGCTCCACTCCGTCCGTCGATCGCGACGACCGTCGTGTCCCCGCAGCGCGGCTGCACGTCCAGGGCCAGCTCGACCACGGCCTCGACATGCACGGGGTCGGCGGGTTCCGTGATCTGGTCCCACATGAGCGCGACCCTACTCGCGATCTACGCTGGCCCCGTGACCAGCCGCAGCACCGTCGCAACCCGCGTGATCGCCTGCCTCGACGTCGATGCGGGCCGGGTCGTCAAGGGCGTCAACTTCGCCAACCTGCGCGATGCCGGGGACCCGGTCGAGCTCGCGAAGCTCTACGACTCACAAGGCGTCGACGAGCTCACCTTCCTCGACGTGACGGCGAGCTCCGGGAACCGGGAGACGACCTACGAGGTGGTCCGGCGCACCGCGGAGCAGGTCTTCATCCCGCTCACGGTCGGCGGGGGAGTACGCACCGTCGACGACGTGGACCGGCTGCTGCGGGCCGGAGCCGACAAGGTCGGCGTCAACACCGCGGCGATCGCGCGTCCCGAGCTCATCTCGGAGATCGCGGACCGGTTCGGCGCCCAAGTGCTCGTGCTCTCGGCCGACGTCCGCCGCAGGGTGGACGAGTCCGGTCGCCGAACAGAGGACTTCGTCATGACGACCCACGGCGGGCGCACGCCCGTCGACCTCGACGCCGTCGAGTGGTGCGCCCGGGCCGCGGAGCTCGGCGCCGGCGAGATCCTGCTCAACTCGATGGACGCGGACGGGACGAAGGACGGCTACGACCTCGAGCTGATCCGCCGAGTGCGTGCAGCCGTGGCGGTGCCGGTCGTCGCCAGCGGTGGTGCCGGCCGGGTCGAGCACTTCGCCCCCGCTGTCGAGGCCGGTGCGGACGCCGTCCTGGCCGCGAGCGTCTTCCATTTCGGCGAGCTCACGGTCGGCCGGGTCAAGCAGGCCCTGCGGGAAGCGGGAGTCATCGTCCGCTAGACGCGAGCGCCGACCTGCTTCAGTCGAGTGTGCAGCAGATGCCCCTCCTGCCTGGGACGAGTGACGGGACGAGGAGATTCACGGGATGGAAGCCCAGCGGCATACGGGATGGTCCGACGCGTGTTCAGCCCAGGCCCAGCTTCGACTGGCGAAGCGCAACCACGTCGTCCGCCTTGCCCTCGAACTGCACGTCGGCGTGGTCGCCGCGTCCGTAGGCGAAGAGGACCAGCTCGGCCGGGGCGCCCCGGAGCACGACGGTCCCGTGCTCGTCGGGCAGCCTCGCCGAGTGGCGCCCGATGCCGGGGGCGACGAGGACGACTCCCGTCCGAGACTTGCGGAACATGAGCCGGGCGCTTCTGCGCAGGGCCGCCCACAGGGCGCGCTGCTCGTTGTCAGGGAGATCTCTGGGAGCCCAGGACGGCTGGGCCCGGCGGACATCCTCGTGGTGCACGAAGTACTCGATGAGATTGGCCAGCTCATCGACCCTCGGGCGTGACATCGGGTTCCAGGCCGGGGCGCCCGCGCGGACGCGCGCCGCGAGCACGTGGTAGTCGCCGTGTGCCTGCTTGCGCCGCTCGCGCTCGAGGCGTCCGGCCAGCGGGGGCACGTAGGCGCCGATGCCGAGGTCGGGACGGCGTTCGCGAAGGTACAGATGAGCCGCGAGGTCTCGCGTGGCCCAGCCCTCGCACAGGGTCGGGGCATTCGGGCCGAGCCGCTCCAGCTCGTCGCACAGCTGCTGGCGTTCGGACCAGGCATGGCGCGTCATGGGCCCCATCCTCTCAGGCGCCGGGGGCGTGGTCCCAAACCGGTGGCAGGCATCGCCAGTGCCGACCTAGGGTCGAGGGGTGATCGAGCTCATTCGTCCGACCAGCCTCCTCGCCGAGAACTGGTGGGAGCTGGTGGGCGAGTTCGGC
>DASUQN010000155.1:0-2015 GCA_036280515.1 Intrasporangium sp.
ATGCGCGAGACGAGCTCCGACTTGACGGAGGCCGCGGCGGTCGGGCGGGGCCGCAGCGCTTGGGCCCCGACGGCGAAGAGGAAGCCTGTGAGCACCATCATGATGATGACCGCGGCGGTGCGGGTGGGCGTCGCGGGCGGCAGGCCGGCGGCCGCGCGGCGGTCGGCCGCCTCCTGGTAGCCGGCGTCCAGCGGCCTCTCGAGCATTGAGGTCAGCAGCGTCATCGACTCATCTGGGCGCCGCCGCCCCGGACCGGTCGTCATCCCGCCTCCAGCCGCGCCCGCGCGAGGACGAACCTCGCCTGCAGCGCGTAGAGGATCACGGCGAGCCAGTAGAGGGCGATCCCCCACCAGGCGAAACCCCAGCCAATGGGCCGAGCGAGGTCGCCGATCCAGTCGGTCCGGTTGGCGAGCAGAAGGAGCGGGAAGGCGTAGAGCAGGTTGAAGGTGGCTGCCTTGCCGACGAAATGCACCGGGAGGCCGATTTGCCCACGCATCCGCAGGTGCAGCAGCATCGCGGCCATGGTCACTTCACGGAGGATCAGCACGGCGACGAGCCAGACCGGGATGATGTCGCGCCACGCCAGACCCACGAGGGTGGTCAGGATGTAGAGCCGGTCCGCGATCGGGTCCAGCAGCTGGCCGAACCGCGACTCCATGTGGAACGTGCGGGCGATCTTGCCATCGGCGTAGTCGGTGATGCCGCTCAGCATGAGGACCAGCAGGGCCCAGCCGTCCTCCTTGGCCACGATGGCCCAGAGGAAGAGCGGCACGCCGACCAGCCGCAGGATGGACAGCACGTTGGGGAGCGTGAGCAGGCGGCCCGACACCTCGCCCGGGCGGTGCTCCGACACGACCTCGCCATCCACGTGTCAGAGCCTAACCGTCGGTCCGGCTCCGGAAGTCCCCCGGGGACGTGGTTGACCCGGCCGAGTGATCCTCGAGACCGTGCAGACGACACCACACAAGGGCCGCCGGAGGACGCCGCCCGGACAGGCGTGGCACACTCTCCCCCATGCCCGGCGGACACCTCCACTCCCAAGGACATTCGCACAGTCATGCGCATCGGGGTGGTTCCCATGTCGAGGTGGGCTCAGTGGCCAAGGCTGCGCTCACCGCCTTTCTCATCCTCACCGCCGTAGCCACCCTGTTCGGCCTCATCCGCTACTGGCCCTCCGAGGCGTCGGCTGTTGATCGCATTGCGTCGTCCGAGTTCGCCGCACCGGGCGTCACCTTCCCCATTGCCACGGTGTCGGAGGTGCTGCCCCCTTGTGCGGGTGCCGACAGCCAGGTCGGGGCACCTCCGGTCGAGAACCAGGGAGGTGACACCGCCAATGACTCCGCAACGTGCGGTGCCATCCGCGTGGTGCTCGAGCCCGAGACCGGTGACTGGAACGACGAGCTGACCGTGACCATCTCCGTTCCGAGGCCGGTGTCGACGTCGGGACTGCAGGCCGGGGACAAGGTCCAGCTGCTCAAGATCCCGCCCCAGGGCGCCGAGCCGGCCGCCTACTCCTTCCTCCAGGTCCAACGCGGCGCGCCCCTCGCACTCCTGCTTGGTCTGTTCATCCTCGTCGTGGCCATCGTCGCCCGGCTGCGAGGCGTCCTCGCGCTCGTCGGGCTCGGTTTCGGCGGGCTCGTCGTCATCAAGTTCATGCTGCCGGCCCTCCTCGAGGGCCAGCCAGGCATTCGCGTCGCGCTCATCGGTTCCGCGGCCATCATGTTCGTCGTCCTGTACCTCGCCCACGGGTTGTCGACCCGGACGAGTACTGCCCTCGCGGGGACCCTTTTCGGCGTCGCCATCACTGCCTTCCTTGGCGTTCTCGCCGTCCACCTCGCGCGGTTGAGTGGCGTCGCAGACGACGAGGCTGCAACCCTGGCGGCCTTCAACGAGACGATGCGCCCTCGCGACCTGCTGACTGCGGCGATCATCATCGCCGGACTCGGGGTCCTGAACGACGTGACCATCACCCAGTCGTCGGCGGTGTGGGAGCTGCGCACAGCGGCACCCCACCT
>DASUQN010000156.1:0-2268 GCA_036280515.1 Intrasporangium sp.
GCAGTCGCAGTGGGCCACCTTCGTCGACTACCGGGTCGTGCGCCCGAGCTGAGTCGCGCCCGATCCGCGCTCGGCCGGGTCAGTCGGGCGACCCGGGACCGCGGCTCAGGCGGCGCTCGCCCGGAAACCCCGCAGGCGCAGCGAGTTCGACACGACGAAGACAGATGAGAACGCCATCGCAGCACCAGCCAGCATCGGGTTGAGCAAGCCGGCTGCCGCCAAGGGGATGGCCGCGACGTTGTATGCGAAGGCCCAGAACAGGTTGCCCTTGATCGTGCGCAGCGTGCGCCGTGAGAGCCGGATCGCGTCAGCAGCCACGCGCAGGTCGCCGCGGACGAGAGTCAGGTCGCTCGCCTCGATCGCGACGTCGGTGCCGGTGCCCATCGCCAGCCCCAGGTCGGCCTGGGCCAGCGCGGCCGCGTCGTTGACTCCGTCGCCGACCATGGCGACGACCTTGCCGGAGTCCTGGAGGCGCTTGACGACGTCGACCTTGTCGGCCGGCAGCACGTCGGCGATGACGTCCGACTCCGCGATCCCGACCTCTGCCGCCACGGTCCGGGCCACCCGCTCGTTGTCACCGGTGAGCAGCACCGGCGTGAGCCCCAGGTCGCGCAGCTCGCGGATCGCCTGCGTCGAGGTCGGCTTGACGGTGTCGGCGACGACGAGCGCGCCACGGACTCGTCCACCCCACGCGACGTGGACGACGGTCGAGCCCTCCCTCTCGTGCGACGCGGCGGCCTCGTCGATCTCCGTGCACCGCCGCTGCCCGTGCTCGTCGACGAAGCGGGGACGGCCCACGAAGACCTCGATCCCGTCAACGACCCCGCTGACGCCGAGACCGCTCGCGCTGGCGAACTCCGTGACCGGCGGCAGCGCACCAACGCGTTCCAGCGCACCCGTTGCGATGGCCCGGGCGATGGGGTGCTCGGACGCGTGCTCGACCGCTCCGGCCAGCCGCAGGACCTCGGACTCGTCCTGGCCATCGGCCGCGTGGACGGACTGCAGGGACATGGCACCGGTCGTCACGGTCCCCGTCTTGTCGAGCACGACCGTGTCGACCTGCCGGGTGGACTCGAGCACCTCGGGACCCTTGATGAGGATGCCCAGCTGGGCTCCCCGCCCCGTGCCGACCATGAGGGCGGTCGGCGTGGCCAGGCCGAGGGCACAGGGGCACGCGATGATGAGCACCGCGACCGCTGCCGTGAACGCCGAAGCGGCCCCCGCCCCGGTGCCGAGCCAGAAGCCCAGGGTTCCGACCGCCAACGCGATGACGATGGGCACGAAGAACCCGGAGATCCGGTCGGCGAGGCGCTGGACCTGCGCCTTGCCGTTCTGCGCCTCCTCGACGAGGCGGGCCATCTGGGCGAGCTGGGTGTCGCCGCCGACTCTCGTCGCGCGCACGACGATCCGCCCGCCGGCGTTGATCGTCGCGCCTGCCACGGTTGACCCGGGGCCAACTTCCACCGGCACGGACTCCCCGGTCAGCATCGACGCGTCGACCGCGGAGGTGCCGTCATCGACGACCCCGTCAGTCGCGATCTTCTCGCCGGGGCGCACGACGAACCGCATTCCCACCTCGAGCCTTTCGATCGGGATCCGCTCCTCGACCGGGCCGGAAGGGCCACTGCGCAGCACCGCCACGTCCTTGGCGCCGAGCTCGAGCAGGGCCCGGAGCGCCGCACCGGCCTGCCGCTTGGAGCGTGCCTCGAAGAACCGCCCGGCGAGCAGGAACGTGGTCACCCCGGCCGCGGCCTCGAGGTAGATGTTGCCCGCGCCGTCGGTCCGCTCGATGGTCAGCTCGAAGGGGTGCGTCATGCCCGGCATGCCAGCCGTGCCGAGGAAGAGCGCGTAGAGCGACCAGCCGAACGCCGCGAGCACGCCCATCGAGACGAGCGTGTCCATCGTCGTCGTGCCATGGCGCAGGTTGGTCCAGGCCGCCTTGTGGAACGGCCACGCGCCCCAGACGACCACCGGCGCAGCCAAGGTCAGCGAGGCCCACTGCCAGTAGGTGAACTGCCAGGCCGGGACCATCGCCATCGCCACGACGGGGATGCTGAGGGCGGCGCTGACGAGCAGCCGCTGCAGCAGCGGGTCGCGCTCCGGCTCGACCACGGCGACCTCGTCGGGCGGCGTCGGCAGCGCCGCGGCGTAGCCCGCGGACTCGACGGTCCGCAGCAGGTCGTCGGTGGAGACGGTGACGGGGAAGGAGACCTTGGCCTTCTCGGTGGCGTAGTTGACGGTGGCCGTGACGCCGTCGAGCTTGTTGAG
>DASUQN010000157.1:0-3023 GCA_036280515.1 Intrasporangium sp.
TGCTCCACGAAGGCCGGGTGCGCCAGACCGGCGTAGGTGCCGCGGAGGTGCTCGGGGACGTCGGGGTGGAGCGCGGTCGCGTTCTTCACGTGGACCTCGTAGATCACCGACTCCGTCAGTGATCGCCGAAGTGGCTCGTCCGCCCCCCAGTCGAACGTGTCGTCGACGATGACCGAGCGCGGCAGGTATGCCGCTGAGTCGCGCTGGTCGCGCACGGTCAGGTCGCCGGTGAGGTCAGGACCGACGCGGTGGGCGAACAGAGCCGCGTCGAGAGTGACGTCTCCCTCGAGGGCCCGGGCATACGGGTCGAGCACGAGCTTGCTGGGGTTGTAGCGCTGCGCGCGGCCCGGCTCCCAGGGTCCGTCGGCGCGGAAGCCGTAGCGTTGGCCGGCGCGGACACCTGGCACGGTGCCGAACCAGGTGCCGTGAGTGCGGTGCCGCAGGGGGACGCACCGCTCGACCTCGCGGCCCTGTGCATCCCGGTCGAAGAGGATGACCTGCACCGCGGTGGCATTCAAGGCGTAGACCGAGAACACCGCCCCCTCCGCAGTGAGGTGGACCCCGTGCTCCGGCGGGACATCGGGAGATCCTGGGGGAGGAGACGGCACGGCCTCAGCCTAGGCGCGAGGGTGGGGACGCCGGCGCGATGTGCACCCTCGACAGCAGAGGGCATTCGTCTGCGCCGTGCATGTGACTGGCACCTGCCTCGCTCGTTACGGTGGGGCCATGACCGATCCGACTTCCCTGCCCAACTTCCAGCCGCACGTGCCGGCGAGCCCCCCGAACGGCGCCGCGAAGGGCGACGCTCCCGTGCGTGACCGCATCATCGCCGTGCTCGCGGATCTCGGGTTGCAGGCCAAGGTCGACAGCGACGGCGACCTCGAGTTCGTCGTCAACGAGCAGACCCTTTTCGCGCGGGTCGCGGAGGGTGAGATACCGCTGGTCCGGTTCTTCGGCCAGTGGCAGCTGCAGGAGCCGGTCTCGCCGGACCGCAACGAGCGCCTTGCCCGCTGCAACGACATGACGCTGCAGCTCAACGTCGTGAAGATGTGCCTCGTCCAGGAGAGCCTGGTCGTCTCGGCCGAGCACGTCGTGCCTGAGTGGGCCGACCTCAAGCTGCTCACGCCCCTGTCGATCAACCACATCCTGCAGGCCGTGCAGTTCTTCTTCCAGTCCTGGCTCCCGGCCGATGACCAGGCGCAGCCGGGTGCTGGCGACACGACGCAGGGTGGCGAGTGATGGGGGAGTTCGTCCGCCTCGAGGTCGAGGACGGCATCGGTACGATCCGGCTCGACCGGCCCAAGATGAACGCCCTCAACGTGCAGGTGCAGGAGGAGATCCGCGCTGCGGCGCTCGAGGCGACCGACCGCGAGGAGGTGAAGGCGGTCATCGTGTGGGGCGGCGAGAAGGTCTTCGCCGCGGGAGCGGACATCAAGGAGATGCAGACGATGTCCTACACGGACATGGTCGACCGCTCCGGGCCGCTCCAGACGTCCATCACCGCGGTGGCCCGGATCCCCAAGCCGGTCATCGCTGCCATCACCGGGTACGCGCTCGGCGGCGGGTGCGAGCTCGCCCTCGCGTGCGACTTCCGTGTGGTCGCCGAGGACGCGAAGCTCGGGCAGCCCGAGATCCTGCTCGGCATCATCCCCGGCGGTGGTGGCACCCAGCGGCTGGCGCGTCTGGTCGGCGCCGCCAAGGCCAAGGACATCATCTTCAGTGGCCGGTTCCTCGACGCCCAGGAAGCGCTCGCGATCGGTCTCGCGGACCGGGTCGTGCCTGCCGCGGACGTCTACTCGGCCTCGCGGGAATGGGCCGGGCAGTACGTGAAGAGCGCCAGCTACGCCCTCCGCGCGGCAAAGGAGGCCGTCGACCGTGGTCTCGAAGTCGACCTCGAGACCGGTCTGGAGATCGAGCGGATGCTCTTCGCCGGGCTCTTCGCGACGCGGGATCGCGAGATCGGGATGGCCTCGTTCGTCGAGCAGGGGCCGGGCAAGGCGCAGTTCGAGGGCAAGTGACCGGCAAGTGACCGGCAAGTGACCGGCATGGACGTCCTCGTCTTCTACTCGCCTGTCGAGTCGACCGATCATGTCCTCGCGGCGGTGTTCGCTGCCGGGGCCGGGACGATCGGTGACTACACCGAGTGCGCGTGGTTGGTCGAGGGGACCGGTCAGTTCCGACCGGGCGCGGGTGCCAGCCCCGCCATCGGCGCGGCCGGCGACCTCGAGCGGCTGCCAGAGCACCGCGTGGAGGTGACGTTCCCACCGGAGCTGCGACGCGAGGTCGTGGCTGCGCTCCGGGCGGCGCATCCCTACGAGGAGCCGGCCTTCCACGTCATCGAGACCGCGCCGGTCGAGCCTGCCTGAGCCCGCGCTACGCCTGGCCGCCATTTCCGGACCGGGGTCCGCAGGTGGCGGGGTTGGATCGCCCCTGGCCGCCATTTCCGGACCGGGGTCCGCGCCTGGCGCTGTGCCGGAGCGGTTGGACCGACCGGGACGCCGGGAGGGCTGGGAGCGCGCCGGGCGAGGTCGGCCAGCTCAGCGGCATACGGCATGGTGGTGTTGACGTGAGCCAGCCCACGGGTGGTGAGCGTCACCCCGACGGGGTGGTGGGCATGCGAGCGCCCAGTGACAAGATGGACGGCAGTGCCGGGGTGGACCTCCGGTCTCAGGGAACCCCGCAACACCAGCTACGGAAGAGGACGATCACCCATGAACATCGTCGTCTGTGTCAAGTACGTGCCGGACGCCCAGGCGGACCGCACGTTCAACGCATCTGACAACACGACTGACCGCGAGAACGTCGACGGCCTGCTGTCCGAGCTCGACGAGTATGCCGTCGAGGCAGCCCTGAAGCTCGTCGAGGCCGGCGAGGGCGAGGTCACCGTCGTCACGGTCGGACCCGACCAGGCAGCCGACGCCATCAAGAAGGCGCTCCAGATGGGCGCCGACAAGGGCGTGCACGTCAAGGACGACGCCGTCCATGGCTCCGACGCCCCCGCCACGTCCCTCGTCCTCGCCGAG
>DASUQN010000158.1:0-8322 GCA_036280515.1 Intrasporangium sp.
TGGCCGTCCGTGACTCCATCGACGCCAGCCGCTCCATCGACGCCAGCCGCTCCATCGGCGCCAGCGGCTCGAGCGGCTCAACCGACTCCGGCGGCTCCGGTGCAGTGGACACCGTCGTCGTCCTCGGCAAGGGCCACGAGAAGGGACAGGAGATCCACGGGGTGAAGCACCCGTTCGACGACCGGGACGCCGTGCGATCGGCGCTCAGCGCAGCCGTCGTGGGAGGAACCCGGTGATCCCCCT
Organism: Intrasporangium sp.; assembly: GCA_036280515.1. Classification (GTDB taxonomy): domain Bacteria; phylum Actinomycetota; class Actinomycetes; order Actinomycetales; family Dermatophilaceae; genus Intrasporangium. The sequence continues at coordinate 244 of DASUQN010000158.1, forward strand.
GAACCTGGCGGAGCTCGTGGAGATCACGGGCGGCGACCTCCACGGCTGCGAGGACCCGGCCGCCGTGGTCGTCGACGGGGTCGTGACCACCGACTCCCGGGAGTGCGGCCCGGGCAGCCTCTACGTCGCCCGGGTCGGCGAGTTCGCTGACGGTCACGACTACGCCCCCGCTGCCGTGGCGGCCGGGGCTGTGGCGGTGCTCGGCTCGCGGCCCGTCGCGGGCGTGCCCACTGTCGCGGTCGACGACGTCCAGGCCGCGTTCGGGCGGGTCGCGCGCGGGGTGCTCGACCGGGCGCCCGGCCTGCAGGTGGTCGGGATCACCGGCTCCTCCGGCAAGACGACGACCAAGGACCTGCTGGCCTCCGTCCTGTCGACCGCCGGCGAGACGGTGGCGCCGGTCAACTCGCTCAACGGTGAGATCGGGGTCCCGCTCACCGTGTGCCGCATCACGCCGGCGACGCGCTACCTCGTCGTCGAGATGGGGGCCCGGGGGATCGGTCACGTCGAGTACCTCACCCACATCGCCCCCCCGCAGGTCGCGATCGTCCTCAACGTCGGCACGGCCCACGTGGGGGAGTTCGGCTCCCGCGCCAACATCGCGCTCGCGAAGTCCGAACTGCCCAAGGCGGTGCCGCCGGAGGGCCTGTCCATCCTCAACGCCGACGATCCCCTGGTCGCGGCGATGGCCGGCGGCCTGCGGTCCCGCGTCCAGCTCGTCGGCCGCTCGCCTGAAGCGGAGGTGCGCGCGGAGGACGTGGCCGTCGACAAGCTGGGCAGAGCGGCATACGACCTCATCGCCCCGCAGGGGCGCGCGCGAGTGTCGTTGCAGCTGATCGGCGCCCACCACGTCGCCAACTCGCTCGCGGTGGCTGCGGCAGCGCTGGAGATCGGGATGCCACTCGACCGGGTGGCGACGGCGCTCTCGGCCGCGAAGCCGGTGAGCCGCTGGCGGATGGAGATCACCGAGCGCCCGGACGGCGTCGTCGTCGTCAACGACGCCTACAACGCCAACCCCGACTCGATGCGCGCGGCGCTCGACGCGCTCGCCGTCATCTCGACGCCTGGAGCGCGGTGGGCCGTCCTCGGCGGGATGCTCGAGCTCGGGCCGGACAGTGACCGTGAGCACGCCGCCATCGGGTCGTATGCCGCCGGGCTGGGTGTCGACCGCGTCGTGGCGGTCGGCGACGGGGCGCGGGCCTACGGCGCCGTCGAGTGGCTTCCGGACGTCGACGCGGCCCACGAGTTCCTCGAGGCACGCCTGCAGCCCGGCGACGTCGTGTTGCTCAAATCGAGCCGCGACAGCGGGCTACGGTGGCTCGGTGACCGGCTCGCCGGCACCGGCGAGTGGGCTGAGGGCAGGCGCATTCGGGACGCTGGGGACGCTGTGGACGACGGGCCTGACGAACGAGACGAGAGGACGGTGGCGCCGTGAAGGGTGTCCTTGCGGCGGCCGCATTCTCACTGCTCTTCTCCCTCCTGGGCACCCCACTGTTCATCAAGTTCCTCGTGCGTCGCAGCTACGGCCAGTTCGTCCGCGACGACGGGCCGACCACACACCACACCAAGCGCGGTACCCCGACCATGGGAGGGGCGGTCATCCTCGCCGCCACCCTCGGCGCGTACGCAGCGGCGCACCTGGTCACGCTCACGCCGCTCACCGCGAGTGGGCTGCTCGTGCTCTTCCTCATGACGGGGCTCGGCATCGTCGGCTTCCTGGACGACTTCATCAAGATCTCCAAGCAGCGCAGCCTTGGGCTGCGGTCGCGCGAGAAGCTCCTCGGCCAGACCCTCGTCGGTGTCATCTTCGCGGTCCTGGCGTTGCAGTTCCCCAACGACCAGTACCGGACGCCCGCCTCGCCGTTCATCTCCTTCGTCCGCGACACGAACATCAACCTCGCCTTCGCGGGCACGCTGGTCGGGATGATCCTCTTCGTCATCTATGCCAACCTCATGATCGCCGGCACGTCCAACGGCGTGAACCTCACCGACGGCCTCGACGGCCTCGCCACCGGGGTCTCGACGATGGTGTTCGGCGCGTACGTCCTCATCAGTCTCTGGACCTTCAACCAGAACTGCCAGATCAACCCCGGCATCAAGTGCTACGAGGTGCGTGACTCGCATGACCTCGCGCTCGTGGCCGCCGCGGGCATGGGGGCGTGCTTCGGCTTCCTCTGGTGGAACGCGACACCCGCCAAGATCTTCATGGGCGACACGGGCTCGCTCGCCCTCGGCGGAGCGCTCGCCGGCCTCGCCATCACGACCCGCACCCAGCTGCTCATCATCATCCTCGGCGGCCTCTTCGTCCTCGAGGTGCTGTCGGTGATGGCCCAGGTGATCTCGTTCAAGACAACCGGGAAACGGGTGTTGCGGATGGCCCCGCTGCACCATCATTTCGAGATGGTGGGCTGGCACGAGGTCACCGTCGTCGTCCGGTTCTGGATCATCGCGGGCCTGTTCGTCGCCCTCGGGCTCGGTATCTTCTACGCGGAGTGGGTGGTGGGGACGCAATGACCTTCGATCCCGCCTACGAGCCCCGGCGCGGGCTCACGCATCGGGATGCGGACTGGTCCGGCCTGCGCGTCCTCGTCGTCGGTCTCGGCGTGTCCGGGTTCGCGGCCGCCGACGCACTCGCTGAGCGGGGAGCGGCGGTGACCGCCGTGTCCCGCGACGTCACGGACGTGATCACCGAGCGGGCCGCCATCCTCGACATCCTGGGCGTCGACGTCCGGCTGGGCCCCCAGCACCTGAGCGAGCCGCCCGAGGACACCCAGCTCGTCGTGACCTCTCCCGGTGTGCCGCCACACGACCCCCTGATGCTCGCGGCAACCACCCGTGGGGTGCCGATCTGGGGCGAGGTCGAGCTGGCCTGGCGGATGCGCCCGCTCGAGGGCGCGGCTCCCTGGCTCACGGTCACCGGAACGAACGGCAAGACGACGACCGTCAACATGCTCGCCTCGATCCTGCGGTCGGCCGGCCTGCGCGCGACGTCGGCCGGCAATGTCGGCACGCCGATCCTCGAGGCGGTCCTGCACCCCGAGCCCTACGACGTCCTCGCGGTCGAGCTGTCCAGCTTCCAGCTGCACTGGCAGCGATCGGTCTCCGCCGTCGCCTCGGCGGTGCTCAACGTCGCCCCCGACCATCTCGACTGGCACGGCTCGTACGCCGAGTACCTGCGAGCGAAGGGGAAGATCTACGACAACACCCACCTCGCCTGCGTCTACAACGTGGCCGACATCCAGACCGAGCAGCTCGTCATGGAGGCCGAGGTCGTCGAGGGCTGCCGCGCCATCGGCTTCACGACGGGGATCCCGGCGCCGTCCATGATCGGGGTCGTCGACGACGTGCTCGCCGATCGGGCCTTCGTCGAGCAGCGACAGCACGCGGCGGCGGAGCTGTGCACCATGGACGACCTGCGCGGCGACGCATCGACCGTGCCGCCCCACTACCTCGCCAACGCGTTGGCTGCGGCGGCGCTCGCCCGGGCGTACGGCGTGGGGCCGATCGCGGTGCGTGACGGGCTGCGCGCCTTCCGGCCCGACCGGCACCGGATCGCGGAGATCGCCACGGTGCGCGGGGTGCGGTGGGTCAACGACTCCAAGGCGACCAACGCGCACGCCGCCGCTGCGGCCCTCACGTCGTTCGACAGCGTCATCTGGATCGCGGGCGGGCTGCTCAAGGGCGCCGACGTCGACAGCCTCGTCGAGGAGGTTGCCTCACGGTTGCGTGGCGTGGTGCTCATCGGCGCCGACCGGGCCAAGCTCGCCCAGGCCCTGGCCCGACACGCACCGGATGTGCCGGTCGTGGACGTCCCCGACACGGACACTGGGGTCATGGATCTCGTCGTCGCGCAGGCCGCGCGCCTCGCGCAGCCCGGTGACGTGGTCCTGCTCGCGCCGGCCGCCGCGTCGATGGACATGTTCACCAACTACGGCGCGCGTGGTGACGCCTTCGAGGCGGCCGTCCGGCGGCTCGTGGAGGGGAGCGGTGGTGACCTGTGAGCTCGGTGACCACGGGCCGACGAGCGGCGGGCGCCGGCACCAGGCCGCCGCACCGACCCGCGAAGGGACCGGCCGAGCGAACCCCGGCCCGGAGGAGCGGTAGGTCAGGGGGGGCCAACGGCGGTCCGTCGCTCCTGCACTTCGGCAAGCTCGAGTCGCCGCTCACGACGTACTACCTGCTGCTCGGCGTCACGACGACGCTCGTCGTGTTCGGCCTCATCATGGTCTTCTCCGCGTCGAGCGTCGAGGCGCTCCTCGCGGACGAGGCGTTCTACACCGACTTCGCGAGGCAGCTGCTCTTCGCCGTGGTCGGGACCGCCGCAGCGGTGTGGGCGGCCCGGTGGCCCGTCCGGTGGTGGCGACGCCTGGCCGGCGTCTCCCTCGTCGGGTCCGTAGCGCTCCTGGCAGCCGTCTTCGTGCCCGGCCTCGGCGTCAGGGTCCAGGGCAACCTCAACTGGCTGGACCTCGGGTTCATCCAGATCCAGCCGTCGGAGTTCGCCAAGATCGCCCTCGTCCTCACGGGTGCCGCGATCTTCGCCAACAAGGGCAGCCTGGTCGGCAGCTGGCTCCACGCCGTCCTGCCCTACGTCCTGCCGATCAGCGCGGTCGTCCTCGCGCTCGTCCTGGCGGGGCACGACCTCGGGACGGGGCTCGTCATGGGGCTCATCGTCAGTGCCGTCCTCTTCGTCGCTGGCGCGCCCAAACGGCTCTTCGTCGTCGGCGGGGCCGGCATCGTCGCGGGCATCGTCTTCCTCGTCACGTCCAGCAGCAACCGCACGACGCGCATCAGCAACTGGCTGGACCCGACCTGCCAGACCGACCCGGACGGCTGGTGCGGACAGTCGGTCCACGGGCTCTATGCCCTCGCCGACGGCGGCTGGTGGGGCGTCGGCCTCGGGGGCTCCAAGGAGAAGTGGAAGTGGCTCTCGGAGGCCCACACCGACTTCATCTTCGCCATCATCGGGGAGGAGCTGGGACTGCCCGGCACCCTCCTGGTCCTCGTCCTCTTCGGCGTGCTCGCCTGGGCCTGCTACCGGCTCGTCACGCGGACGCAGGATCGCTTCATCCGGGTCGCCGCTGCGGGGGTCATGGCCTGGCTCATCGGCCAGGCCACGATCAACATCGGCTCGGTCATCGGGCTGTTCCCGGTCGTCGGCGTCCCACTTCCGCTCGTGTCCGCCGGGGGATCCTCGCTCGTCACCACGCTGCTCGCTCTGGGCATGCTGCTGTCCTTTGCGCGGAGCGAGCCAGGTTGCCGGGCCCTGCTCGCCGCCCGTCCCGGAGTCATCAAGCGCACGCTCAGCGTCCTTCCCTCCCGGCGACCCACCCGCCCGACCCGTCGCAGAAACCGGTGATCCCCGTGTCCTCGCCCACCTCCGTCCTACTCGCCGGGGGAGGCAGCGCCGGCCACGTCTCGCCGCTGCTCGCTCTCGCCGACGCCCTGGTGCGCCGACACCCGGGCATCACGGTAACGGCCCTGGGCACCCAGGTCGGCCTCGAGGCACGGCTGGTGCCGGCTCGCGGCTTCGACCTGCGCTACGTGCCGAAGGTGCCGCTGCCTCGCCGGCCGAGCGCGGACCTGCTGCGGCTGCCCGGCCGGCTCAAGGAGGCGGTGGCGGCAGCCGGACGGGCCATCGACGAAACCAAGGCCGAGGTCGTCGTCGGGTTCGGCGGCTACGTGAGCGCGCCCGCCTACCTCGCGGCCCGGCGGCGCCGGATCCCGATCGTGGTCCACGAGCAGAATGCCCGTCCCGGCCTCGCCAACCGACTCGGCGCCCGGTGGACGCCCTACGTCGCGACCACCTTCTCGCGCACCCGGCTCCCGGGGGCCCGGCGGATCGGCATGCCGCTGCGTCGCGAGATCACCCAGCTCGACCGCGCCGCGACTCGGCCCGAGGCCCTCGAGCACTTCCGGCTCGAGGCCGACCGACCGACGGTGCTCGTCACCGGCGGCTCACTCGGGGCACAGCGGCTGAACGACGCCTTCGCGGCCTCCGCCGAGCGACTGAGCCGGGGCGGCGTCCAGGTCCTGCACATCACGGGGCTCGGCAAGGACTTCATGCCCGAGGTGCCCGAGCTCGGCGCTCCCTACCGCGTCGTTCCCTACGCCGACCAGATGGAGCTGGCCTACGCGGCGGCCGGCCTCGTCGTGGCCCGGTCTGGTGCCAACACGGTGTGCGAGCTCACTGCGGTCGGCCTGCCCGCCGTCTACGTGCCACTGCCGATCGGCAACGGCGAGCAGCGCCTCAATGCCACCGAGGTGGTGGCCGCCGGCGGAGGGATCCTCGTCGAGGACGCGGCCATGACGCCCGAGTGGGTGCAGGCGCACGTGCTCCCGCTCGCCACCGACGACGATCGGCTCGCTCGCATGACGCAGGCAGCGGCCCGACTGGGGGAGCGCGCTGCCGACGAGGCCCTCGCCGACCTCGTCGACGAGGCCTGGGGTTCGCGTCGATGAGTGGTGAGCCTACCTCTGAGCAGCCTTTTGCGGCAGCGAGATTCGACTTCTCCGCCCAGGTCCCCAGGGCTGAGGAGCTCGGACGGGTCCACTTCCTCGCGATCGGTGGTGCCGGGATGTCCGGGGTCGCTCGCATCATGCTCGCTCGCGGGATAGAGGTGTCGGGCAGCGATGCCAAGGACGTCCCGGTGCTCACGTCGTTGTCGAGCGAGGGCGCCACGGTCTGGGTCGGCTTCGACGAGCAGCACCAGGCGGGGGCCCCGACGGTCGTCATGTCATCGTCGATCCGGGACGACAACGTCGAGCTGGTCGCGGCGCGTGTCCGCGGGGCCCGGGTCCTCCACCGTGCCCAGGCCCTGGCGAGCCTCATGCACGGGCAGCGCCGGCTCGCAGTGGCGGGTGCCAACGGCAAGACGACGACGACGTCCTTGTTGGCGGTCGCACTCCAGGGGAGTGGCCTCGACCCGTCCTTCGCTGTTGGCGGCGAGCTGGCCAGGCACGGGACCAACGCACACCAAGGGACGGACGACGTCTTCGTCGTCGAGGCGGACGAGAGTGACGGCTCGTTCCTGGTCTACCGCCCCGACGTCGCCATCGTCACCAACGTCCAGCCCGACCACCTCGACTTCTACGGCAGCTTCGCCGTGGTGCAGGCGGCCTATGACGCCTTCGCCCGGACCGTGCGGCCGGGGGGCCTCATCGTCACCTGCGCGGATGACGCCGGCGCCGTGGCGCTGGCAGCGCGCGCTCGGTCCGGCGACGTCCGCGTGCTCACCTACGGCTTCGACCCCGATGCCGACGTCGTCCTGCGCGACCACCAGCAGGACGGCCTCACGTCGGCCGCGACCCTCGTCGACGGAGGCGTCGAGCACCGGCTCAGCCTCGGCATCCCGGGCCGGCACAACGCCCTCAACGCCGTGGCCGCGTATGCCGCCGCTGTCCACGGCCTCGGCCAGGACCCGGCCGGGGTGCTTGCCGGCCTTGCATCGTTCACGGGCACGCGGCGACGGTTCGAGCCGAAGGGCCAGGCGGGTGGCGTCGTCGTCATCGACGACTATGCCCACAACGCGGGCAAGGTGGCCGCGGTCGTCGAGACGGCGGTCCGGCTCGTCGAGCCTCCCGGGCGGCTCATCGTCGTGTTCCAGCCGCACCTCTACAGCCGCACCCTGGACTTCGCGGGTGAGCTGGGTCGGGGCCTCGCACCGGCGGACATCATCATCGTGATGGATGTCTACGCCGCGCGAGAGGACCCGGTGCCTGGCGTCTCCGGCCGGCTCGTCGCCGATGCGGCCTCGAAGGCGCGTGTCGACGCGGAGGTCCACTACGTGCCCTCGTGGTCCGAGGTGCCTGGCGTCGTGGTCGGACTGGCCCGGCCCGGCGACCTCGTCCTCACGGTTGGCGCCGGGGACGTGACGATGATCGGGCCGGAGCTGCTTCGGCTCCTCGGCGGGGGTCCACCGTGAAGCAGGCGACCCGATCGCGTCGCCGTGCGGTGGGCGGCGGCGGGCTAGCCTCTGCCCGAGGGCGATTCGAGCGTCGAGCCGCACGCGCGCGGCGTCGGCCGTGGCTCGTCGCTCTCGTGGCCACCGTGGGCGTCCTGCTCGCAGGAGGGGCCGTGTGGCT
>DASUQN010000159.1:0-5421 GCA_036280515.1 Intrasporangium sp.
TCTGGGGCCGGCTCGGGCGCGCGGGCTTCACGCGGAGCGACGCGATCGTCGGCGTCGGTGGGGGATCGGTCACCGACCTGGCGGGCTTCGTGGCGGCGACCTGGCTGCGTGGTGTCCAGGTCGTCCAGGTCCCGACCACCCTGCTCGGCATGGTCGACGCTGCGGTCGGGGGCAAGACGGGCATCAACACCGCCGAGGGCAAGAACCTCGTCGGCGCCTTCCATCCACCGGCTGGCGTGCTGTGCGACGCCGATGTGCTTGCGAGCCTGCCCGAGGCCGACTTCGCCAGCGGACTGGCAGAGGTCCTCAAGTGCGGTTTCATCGCCGACCCGGTGATCCTCGAGCTGGCAGCGGAGGACCCGGCCGGCGCTCGAGGAGCGGACAACCCCCACCTCCGTGAGCTCATCGAACGAGCGATCCGGGTCAAGGCGGACGTGGTCGCTGTCGATCTCAAGGAGAGCTCACTCCGGGAGGTCCTCAATTACGGCCACACCTTCGGTCACGCCATCGAGCAGGTCGAGGACTACACGTGGCGTCACGGCGAGGCCATCAGCGTCGGCATGGTGTACGCCGCCGAGCTCGCGCGGCTCTCCGGCCACCTCTCCGGTTCGGAGGGCGATGAGCTCGTGGAGCGGCACCGGACGGTCCTCGAGTCGGTCGGCCTGCCGACGACCTACCGGGGCGACCGCTGGGACGCCCTCCTGACGGCCATGCGGCGGGACAAGAAGTCCCGCGGCTCGACGTTGCGCTTCGTCGTCCTCGACGGTCCGGCTCGGCCCACCCGGCTCGTCGGTCCCTCCGACGACCTGCTCCGCGAGGCCTACCACCGTGTCTCGCACGGCTGACGCAACCCGCGCCACGATCGAGTGAACAGCTCTCGGGGTCGTCGCTCCCGGAACCTGTTCACTCGATCGGCGTGTGCTGCCAGCCCAGCGGCATACGGCATCTGCTTCTAGACTCCCGCCATGACGGCACCCACGGTCTTCGTCCTCTCGGGACCCAACCTCAACCGGCTCGGCTCGCGCGAGCCGGACGTCTACGGGTCCGACACGCTCGACGACATCCACGCCGCCGTCCAGCGGGAGGCGCGGGACCTCGGTCTCATCGCCGACTGCCGCCAGACCAACCACGAGGGCGAGCTCATCGACTGGCTCCACGAGGCGGTCGACGAGCGTGCGGACGTCGTGCTCAACCCCGGAGCATTCACGCACTACTCGTATGCCGTCCGGGACGCCTGCGCCATCGTGACCACGAGCGGACGCTCGCTCGTCGAGGTGCATCTGTCCAATCCCGCTGCGCGCGAAGGGTTTCGGCACACGTCGGTCATTGCCCCCGTCGCGACCGGCACGATCGTCGGGTTCGGCCTCCAGTCCTACCTGCTCGGCCTCCGGGCCCTGGTCTGAGCCGAGGACCACACGGAACGCACAGGGGAGTCACATGACCGACACCGGCCCCGCAGCCAGGCTGGTGGACAGAGCGGGGCCGACCGGGCCCTTGGAGGGAGGCCCGTGATGGACGCATTCCACGAGCAGGACCACGCGCATGCCCGGGGGCTCGCGTTCGACCTGGCGACGCTGCTCGACCGCCGACGGGCCATGGCCCTGATGGGCGGCCTCGGTCTGGCGGGCGCCCTTGCGGCGTGCACGTCAGCCGACCCGACGTCGGGGGCCGCCGCCACGAGCTCGGCCACGACCTCCACGACGGGTGGCACCACCGCGACATCAGGCGGCGGTGAGCTCGTCGAGGTGCCGGACGAGACTGCGGGACCGTTCCCCGGGGACGGCTCGAACGGCCAGAACGTCCTCGACGACTCGGGCATCGTGCGTACGGACATCCGTGGCAGCCTCGGCACCTCCTCGCAGGTGGCGGAAGGTGTCCCGTTGACGATCCGGATCACGGTGAAGGGTGCGGAGACGAGCCAGGCCCTCGTCGGAGCCGCCGTCTACGTGTGGCACTGCGACCGAGACGGCAACTACTCGATGTACTCCAGCGGCTTCGAGGAGGAGAACTACCTGCGTGGCGTCCAGGAGACCGATGCCACGGGGACGGTGACGTTCAGCTCCGTCTATCCCGGCTGCTACCCGGGGCGGTGGCCGCACGTGCACTTCGAGGTCTACGAGCGCGTGGCAGACGCGACGTCGAGCGGTCCGATCGTCAAGACCTCGCAGCTCGCGTTGCCCCAGGCGGCGTGCGAGGCGGTCTACGCCACGGATGGCTATGAGGCGAGCGTCGGCAACCTGAGCGGGCTCTCGCTGGCCAGTGACAACGTCTTCCGTGACGACGGCGGGCGCCATCAGCTCGCGACGATGTCGGGAGACAACGACCAGGGCTGGACGGCCCATCTGACCATCGGCGTGTGATCGCGGGGGCCAGCGGCTCACCGGCCCAGCGCGGCAGGGACGGGCTCGGAGTGAAGCACCGTGAGTTCCGACACGGCACGGTCAGCACGACGTAGGGGCGGCGCACGCCGGTCCGCTCGTCTCGGTGGGGTTGCGGGGACAGGGTCGGACAGCGTAGCGGGCGGCATGCGGGGCCCGCACGCGCGATTCCTCGATCGCCCAACCGCGCGGCTAGACTTGCGCGGCAACTCCTCAGCCAACTCCTGCCCATGTCCGTGGGCACCCGCGTGCAGGCGCGCGCGTGAGCGAGCCCAGCGGCATACGAAAGCGACTACTCACTGATGGCAACGACCAACGACCTGAAGAACGGCCTGGTGCTCAACCTCGACGGACAGCTCTGGTCCGTCGTCGAGTTCCAGCACGTCAAGCCGGGCAAGGGCCCCGCCTTCGTGCGCACCAAGCTCAAGAACGTCGTGTCCGGCAAGACCGTCGACAAGACCTTCAACGCAGGCGTCAAGGTCGAGACGAGCAACGTCGACAAGCGGACGATGCAGTACCTCTACAAGGACGCCACCGACTTCGTCTTCATGGACACGGACACCTACGACCAGATCCACGTGCCCGAGTCGACCGTGGGCAGCGCCGCGAACTACATGCTGGAGAACCAGAACGCCATCGTCGCCACGCACGAGGGCACGCCGCTCTACGTCGAGCTGCCGGCGTCGGTCGTCCTCGAGATCACGTTCACTGAGCCGGGCCTGCAGGGTGACCGCTCCACCGGTGGTACCAAGCCGGCCACGCTCGAGACCGGCGCGCAGATCCAGGTCCCGCTCTTCCTCGAGACCGGCACCAAGGTCAAGGTCGACACCCGCGACGGGTCGTACCTCGGCCGCGTCAACGACTGATCGCCTTGGCCGCACGCACGAAAGCCCGGTCCCGCGCCCTCGACATCCTCTTCGAGGCGGACCAGCGAGGACTCAACGCCGAGGCGCTGCTCGAGGAGCGTCTCGTCGACCCCGAGTCCCGCGCGGGCAACAACCCCTACACCGCCGCGCTGGTGCGGGGGGTTGTCGGGAAGTGGGGCGACATCAACGCCGCCCTCACCGACTACAGCCAGGGCTGGACCATCGAGCGGATGCCCGCCGTCGATCGCGCGATCCTGCGAATCGGCGCCTGGGAGGTGCTCTTCAACGACGACATCCCCGACGCAGTCGCGATCTCGGAGGCGGTCGCGCTCGCGACGGAGCTGTCGACCGACGAGTCGCCGACCTTCGTCAACGGCCTGCTCGCCCGGCTGTCCGAGGTGAAGGCAACCATCGTCTGACCTCCTGGGTGGCTCGGCTGCCGCTCGCCTCGAAAACCGGTGGCAACCGGCGGCCGGATGGCTGAGGCTGGCCCGGTGACGAGCAGCGATCTGTGGAGCGCCGAGACGGCAGAGCGTTACGACGAGCTGTCCGCCTTCATGTTCGAGCCTGCGGTCCTGGATCCGGCAGTCGACTTCCTCGCGCAGCTCGCCGATGGTGGGCCCGTGCTCGAGTTCGCGATCGGGACGGGCCGGGTCGCTGTCCCGCTCGCCGAGCGCGGCGTCGCAGTGAGCGGAATCGAGCTGTCGTCGCCGATGGTCGACCAGCTCAAGCGGAAGCGCACGGACATCCCCGTCGTGGTCGGTGACATGGCGACGAGCACCATGCCGGGGCAGTTCTCCCTCGTCTACGTCGTCTGGAACAGCATCGGCAACCTTCGAACGCAGGCCGAGCAGGTCGCGTGTTTTCGAAATGCGGCCCGCCACCTGGCGCCCGGAGGTCGGTTCGTCGTCGAGCTCTGGATCCCCGGCATCCGGCGCTTACCACCGGGTGGCGCCGCGGTGCCCTTCCACGTCGGGCAGCACCACGTCGGCTTGGACACCTACGACTTGACGACACAGCAGGGCACCTCACATCACTACCGCCATCACCCGGACGGCACGGTGACCCATGGCACCAGCAATTTCCGGTACATCTGGCCGGCAGAGTGCGACCTCATGGCGCAGCTGGCCGGATTGGAGCTCGAGCGCAGGATCGCCGACTGGCACGGCAATCCGTTCATGAACGACAGCGAGAGCCACGTCTCCGTCTGGCGCAAGGCGGCTGACCGGGCAGGGCCGGAGCGTGTCGTGGCCTGGCAAATCGGAGCCAGCCCAGCGGCATACGGCATCGTCGTGTCCCGAGCGCCTCCGACAACTCAGCCGTGGCGCGATTGTCTGAGCAATCGGCCGACCTTGTGGGCACCGACAATCGAGCCGCGGCGCACTTGTCGGAGGTCCCTCACCGGCACGGACTGCACACTCGACGAGGAGGGCGGCAGGAGCGGACCCCAGCGCTGGACTGGGAGCGAGGCGGCACACGGCTAGGTTGGCGGGGTGACCGCGCGTCTGCTCGTCGTCCACCACACGCCGTCTCCCGCAGTCCAGGAGATCCTTGAGGCCGTGCTCGCCGGCACCCACGCCGACGGGATCGAGGACGTCGAGGTGGACGTCCACCCGGCGCTCTCTGCGACGGCGAGCGACCTGCTCGCCGCCGATGGGGTGCTGCTCGGGACGCCCGCCAACATCGGCTACATGAGCGGCGCGCTCAAGCACTTCTTCGACACCATCTACTACCCGACGCTCGAGGCCAAGCGCGGGATGCCCTACGGCTACTGGGTCCACGGCAACAACGACACCGAGGGCGCCAAGCGAGCGATCGAGTCGATCGTCGGCGCCCTCGGGTGGGTCCGGGCCGCGGCGCCCCTGCTCGTGACCGGTCAGGTCGACAAGCAGGTGCGCGAGGCGGCGTTCGAGCTGGGCGGCACTCTGGCCGCCCAGCTCATGGGCTGACGCCGCGGCAGTTGCGTCCTCAGGCTCCCGCAGGACGGGCCGTCGGCCCGCGGCTGGCCTGCTGTGGGGAACTTTGCCCACGTCATGGGGCGGGCGAGCTTCCACACCTGCGGGGGAGAACGTCAGGTGACGCGCCAGCCGCGGGAGTCGGGGGCTGGCGGTCGCGCAACGTCACTGCCGAGCGTTTCCTCGGGCGTGCGCGTCCCGACTGAGCGGTATTCGGCATGG
>DASUQN010000160.1:0-3527 GCA_036280515.1 Intrasporangium sp.
GCCGTCGACTGCCTCGAGGACCAGGGTGTGGGTGTCCTTGGTGTCCCGGCGTGTCGACACGACCCGGAACAGCCGCGGGAGCATGGGGTCGGGTCCCAGTACCTCGCCCTGTGGCTCCGTGATGGCGGTCGACATGGCCGTCAGCCGCCTGCGCCGTAGACGTCGAGGAGCCGGGCCCGGGCCGACTTCAGCCGGTCGGCCATGACCTGGCCGACGTGCCGCATGAAGAGGTACCCGACTGCGGGGTCGTCGTCGCACTTGTCGCGCAGGCACGCCGCGTCGAACTGGACGGCACTCGTATCGAGGACGGCGACCGCGTCGAAGCTCCACGACGGCGGAGTCACGAGCCACGACCAGCCGACGACCTCGTCCGCCTCGATGGTGTCGATGATGACCGGGCCCCCTGCGGGCCGGTGGATCTGGATCGATACCCGCCCGGAGCGGACGACAAAGAAGGCATCAGCGCTCTCACCCTCACGGAAGAGCACGTCTCCGGGCCGGAGGTGGACGTTGTGCGCGCACCCGGCGAGCAGGGCGAGGGTCTCCTCGTCGAACCCGTCGAAGAAGGGATGGTCGCGAAGGATCTCGGCGATGCTTCTCATGGCGTGACCTCGGTGGTGGGAGTGGCGTGCGGAGCGTCGGAAGCGCCGCCGTCTCGACGAGCGCCGTCGGCACGCAGGGCGGCCACCTCCTCGGTGAGGTCGATGCCCGCCGGGCACCACGTGATGCACCGCCCGCAGCCGACGCAGCCGACACTGCCGAACTGGCTCTGCCAGGCGGCCAGCTTGTGGGTGAGCCACTGCCGGTAGCGCGACTTGGTGGAGACCCGGACGCTGCCGCCGTGGAGGTAGGAGTAGTCCTGGGTGAAGCAGGAGTCCCAGAGACGGTGGCGCTCGGCGTGCTCGCCGGCAAGGTCCGAGACGTCGGTTACCGTCGTACAGAAGCACGTCGGGCACACGAGGGTGCAGTTCGAGCAGGCGAGGCACCGCGATGCGACGTCTTCCCAATGCTTCGACTCGGCCATGCCGTAGAGCAGGCCGACGAGGTCGTCGGTCTCCAGCTGTCGGCCCATGGCCGCAACCGCCCTGGTCTCGACGAGGCGCGCGGCCTCCGTGTCCGCCGCGGTGGCATCGGTGGCGCCTATCTCGTCGAGCAGGTCGGTTCCCTGCTGCGTCGCAGCCGTCGCGACGAACCGGTGGCCGCCCTCGTCGATGACCTCGGTGAGCGCCAGGTCGTAGCCCTCCTTGGGCGACGGGCCCGTCCCCACAGAAGCGCAGAAGCACGTTCCCGCCGGGTGGGAGCACGCGACGGCAACGACGAGGGTGTCCCGTCGCCGGGCGGCGTAGTGGACGTCGGTGGCGAACCGCTGGGTGAGGATGTGGTCGTGCTGCCCGATGGCGGCGAGGTCGCAGGAGCGAATGCCGAGCAGCGCCACCGGACCCGCCTCGATGTCCGCAGGCTCGACGACGGGCGTCGGCGGCCCGTTCCCGCCGCGGCTCAGCCGGCTGCGCCAGAGCAGCTCGTCCGCGGGGAAGAAGACGGACTTCACGGACTGGACCGGGGCGGCATACCCGAAGTACGCACCGTCGTCGCGGGTCGTGCTCCGGTACCGGGCCGGGCCCTGGTCGTCGCCCCGACCCTGCGGAAGGTCATCCACCGAGGAGATCAGTCCGTAGGTCACGACGTCGTCGCGCATCGTCGGGCCGATCACGGCGTAGCCGCGCCGCTGGATCGCCCGTAGCAGTTCCTCGAGTCCCGCAGTGGGGAAGGTCCTGTCGCTCATGGTGGTGCTCCCACGACCGACGGTAAGCCTCCCGGAAACCCTGTCGCCGGGCCCTTGGTCCCGAGACCTGGATGAGGTGCTCGTCACACCCGGAGTCTCGTGGTCCGCCGAGCCCCAGTCGGTCAAGCGAGCTCAAGCGGCATACGGCAGGTCCTGTATGCCGCTGACCTCAGTCCCAGACGCGCCCAAGGGGATGGCTTCGTCTCAGTCGCGAGGCGGCGCGCCGCCCGATGCGACTGTGCGGAGTGAAGTCGATCAGTGGCCGTCAGCCCAAGGGCCCATGCCTCGCACTCTCGCCGGCGTGATGCGGATGATGAATCCCGCAGGAGGGTTGGGCATCGGCGGGAACTCAGTGCCCGGACCGATGTAGCGCTGGGCGAGCTCGTGGAGAAGCTCCGGCGCTCCGCCCTCGTCGATGCGCGCCGAGCCGTCGACGACGAGGTAGTGCTGCATTCCGTACGTGCTGCCCTCGGCCTCGATCGACAGCGAAACTCGTGGGTCGCGCCGGATGTTGCGCACCTTCTGGTCGACCATGAGCTTGCCGATCACGATGTCGTCGCCCTCGAGCCCGACCCAGACGATCGTCACCTGCGGACTCCCGTCGGCGTTCACCGTGACGAAGTGCGCCAGCCTGCCCGACTCGACGACTGCGCGTGCCTCTGCCGACATCTCCACCATGGACCGACGGTAGGCCTGTGCCGCGGGCTTGTCGACGCAGGTAGGAGGGTCTTCACCTTCACTTGCCAAGGCGGTCGGGTTAGCCTCTCGGTGCTACCGCGCGTAGGGAGCCAGCCATGCCGCGTCTCGACCTGACCGTTCTCGCCATCCCGGCGTTCATCGGCGCGATGGGGGCGGAGTACGCCTGGCAGCGCCGACACCCGGCCGCCCCCGGGGAGATCCCGTCCGGGCGACTACGAGCTCAACGACATCAATCCCCGTCCGGTCCCGGGTCGACGCGCTCGGCCAGGTCACCGGTGCTGCGGCCGTGGCCGCCGTCGGCTCGACCGCCCTCACCGTCGCCACGACCTGGGCCGCACAGACGAGCGGCCGCCGGCTCTTCGGCCTCACCCGCTTCGACCGGGGCACCGGCGCAGCCGCCACGGCCCTAGCCATCCTCGGTTGGGATGCCATTCTCTGGGACACGCTCTTCGGCATCTTCGAGCCCAGCGGGACAACGTGTCCCGAGCGGGGGTTGGGTCTCACTCAGCGCGTCTCGTACACCGAGAATCGCCGGTCCTCGTCGTGCGCGCTCAACCACCATGACGTGGGCCACCGGCCAGGAACGTGCGAAGCAGAACGCCACGCCCAATGTGGTGCCAGACGAACACCTGACTGTTCCCTTGGCACCACACTCGCGACCTGTAGACCGGCTGCGGCCGATGAAGCCGCGGGTGAGCCAGGGTGCACGCCAAGCCAGCCCAGCGGCATACGCCCTCGACACGCTGGTCATGCGTGCGGCCCGGAACAGACACCGTCTCCGGTCCCCATCAGCGGACGGACGGTGGCAGGCTGTGGATCCATGACAACGACGTCGCGCCTCATCGGAGCTCTCGCGGCCACAGCCGCGCTCGCCACGGCCGTCACCCTCGCGGCCGGCCCGGCCACCGCCGACCCTGCCGAAGCGACTGCTCGGCCGACCTACGACCTGTCGTGGGACCTGCTCAGCACCGCGACGTCGACCGCCAGCCTGCGCGGCCTCTCAGCCGTGAGCCAGAAGGTCGTCTGGGCGGGTGGCAGCGAGGGC
>DASUQN010000161.1:0-6275 GCA_036280515.1 Intrasporangium sp.
GGCCGGCCGCCCGTCGCGACGGTGCCCAACGGCCAAGGCGGCGAGGCTCGACCCCGAAAGGGCCGCGACGAGCACGGCGACGGTCGAGGTCGAGAGGGCACTGAGTACCGACGGGTCGGCGCCGGCCCATGGCGTCACGTCAAGACCTGCGAGGTGTCCGAGCGAGAGGCCTAGGGCGAGGAGCGCCCACACAGCGGAGAGGGCGGGCGCGACCGGAGTGGCCGAGCCCGCGCGGCCGGTGATCGTTGGCTGGGCGCGACCCTGAGTGGCGATGACGGTTTCCATGCCTCCACGGTGCATGCGCCGGGCGATATGGCGCCTCACCCCGAGGTCGCCGGGGACTCATCCTCGCGGATGACATCGTTGGCTCTTCACTCCCGCCCGAGCACGAAGACCGTCCGCTCGCCGCTTCGCTCGAAGTGTGCCTGGTACGCGGGCCAGATCGTGACCAGGCGGGGCCACAGCCGCTCCAGCTCAGGCGCTGTCGCCTCCCGAGCCCGGTAGGTGCTGACGTCCGAGCCGATCTGGACCTGGGCGACCGGTGTCCGCCGAAGGTTGAGGACCCATGGGTTGGTCCGCTCGAACCCGGGATTGACGTTGCAGATGACCAACCGCGCTCCGTCCCGAAGGTAGAAGACGGGGGTGGTGCGCGGAGCGCCGGTGCGTCGGCCGGTGGTCGTCAGTACCAGCACTGATCGGGACCGGCGAGCGCTGATGCTGACGCGACCGCCCGTCAACCGGAGAAGCTGCCGATCAACCGGGGCGACCACGTGCTTGACGAGCCAGACGGCGGGCTTGCTGCCACTGATCCGCCGGCTCCAGTACGTCGGCGAGCGCGTCATATGGAGATACCGCGGGCCGTCAGGATCGAGTAGCCGACGAAGGCGACGATGTCGAGCAGGGCGTGGCACACGACGAGCGGCATCACCCGCCGTGTGCGGGCGAACACGTAGCCGAGGATCAGCCCCATGACCAGGTTGCCGGCGAAGCCGCCGAAGCCCTGGTAGAGGTGATACGTCCCACGGATCAGGGCCGACACGCCGATGACCAACGGCCAGGACCACCCGATCTGCCGCCACCGGGTGAAGAGGTAGCCGACCATGACGACCTCCTCGACGAGCGCGTTGCCGATCGCAGCGAGGGTCAGCACGGGGGCCGACCACCACACGTCCGTCAGGTTGGCCGCCGAGACGTTCGTGTTGATCCCGACCGCCTTGGCGAGGAAGTAGAGCCCCAGACCCGGCAGCCCGATGAGGGCCGCCAGCCCGAGCCCGCGGACCAGGTCGCGGACCGGATCGGTGCGGTCGAAGCCGATGAACCGCGCGGCCCCCACCGTCATTGAGGGGCGCAGCACGTTCGCCAGCAGGTAGATCGCCAGGGCCACCGGCACGACCTGGATGAGGATCCCGGCGAGCTGGTAGGCGAGGTCGAGCCACGGCCGGTCGGGCGTCGCCGACTGGTTCATCGCCGTGGTCTGTGACCGGAGCGGCACGTTGCGCGTCAGCTTCTCGATGATCGACAGGACCGACCAGATCGCGGACGCGCCGAGGCTCACCCCGAGGAGCAGGACCGTCTCCCAGCCCAGGGTCCGGCGCTCCGCCGACCCGGCCACGGGCAGCGGGTCACGGTCGCTGGGACCGAGCTCAGCGGCATACGACAGGAGACGGCGGGCCATGGCGCTCACTGTACTTTCGGCACCGACGTACGCTCGTTCCATGTCGCTCCTCGCCGACTGGGCGCCCGGCCGCCACGAGGCGGCCGGCGTCGCGCACGACACCTACCGGCGGGGGAGCGGCCCGGGCATCGTCGTCATCCACGAGAGCCCGGGGCTGACGCCCGAGGTCATCGAGTTCGGCAACGAACTCGTCGAGTCCGGCTTCACCGTCGTACTCCCGCACCTCTTCGGCTCCGCGCATGCGCCGCCCCACACGTGGGAGGCAGTGCGCGTCGTCCCGAGGCTCTGTGTCACAAAGGAGTTCACGATGTTCGCCACGGGAGTGACAGCGCCGCTGGGGGACTGGCTTCGAACCCTCGCGCGGGATCTTTACGAGTCGGCGGGCGGGCCGGGCGTCGGGGCGATCGGCATGTGCGTGACGGGCGGGTTCGCGCTCGCGATGATGCTCGACCCGATCGTCGTCGCGCCGGTCGTTGCGCAGCCCGCGACGCCGCTTCCCATCGGCCCGCGTCGGGCGGCCGACATCAACCTGTCGCCGGCCGACCTGGCGGTGGTCCGTGCCCGGGTCGCCGCCGGCTGCCCGGTGCTCGGCGTGCGCTATCACGAGGACTGGATCACCGGCACCCGCTTCGAGACGTTACGGCGGGAGCTCGGCGACGGCTTCATCTCGGTGGAGCTGCCCGGGCGTGGTCACGCGACGCTGACCGACCACAAGCACCCGGTGGCGGTGGTCCGGGTCGTCGACTTCTTCCGCGAGCGACTCCTCGGGCACTGACCTCGAAACCTTCGCGGGTAAACCGTTGGAGCGCAGGGCCGCTCGCAACCTATGGTCTTGCCATGACCAGCTCACCCGTTCGTCTCGCCCTACGCCAGAGGCTCACCACCGCGCTGCGCGAACGTGACAAGCCGATCGCGGCGGCGATGCGGTCGGCGATCGCCGCCCTCGAGAACGCCGAGGCGGTGCCGGCGTCGCCGGGCCTCGGAGCATCGACGTCGAGGCACGTTGCCGGCGCGGCGATGGGCGTCGGCGCGGCGGAGGCGGAGCGTCTCTCCCTCGACGAGGCGACGGAGTCGGCCGTCCTGCGGGCCGAGGTTGACGGCCTGCTCGAGGCCGCACGCGAGTACGAGTCGCTCGGCCACGGCGGGCGGGCTGCCGAGGCGCGCACCGCTGCCGACGAGCTGTCCGTCGTTGTCCACAGTGCCTTGGGGACAACATGGGGATAGCGCCACGTGCGTGTGGACAACTCCGCGTTTCCGGTGGACGACACGCTGAAATCCTGTGGACGCAGAACTTCTTTCGCGAAAGCCCTTGCGCCGTAGTGGAGTAGGGGCGTAGAAATGCTCTCACGCACTCCCCTCGGGGAGAGCGGGACGGCTCGGAGACGAGGGTCCGCACAGTGGAGCAATCCACTGCAGTGACTTGGTGACGAGGTCGCTGGGACCGGAGACGACGAGCAGTCGATCGGGAGCGTCACATCGACCGATCAACCCGAAGGGCCCTTGAGACTCATACTCCCAGGGGCCCTTCACCCTTTCCCCCTGCCACCGCGGCGTCGTAGAGGGCCTTCTTCGACAGGCCCGTCCGCGTCGCGACGTCCGCACAGACGTCCTTGAGGCGTTCCCCCTGCTCCACCCGATGCCGTATGCCGCTGAGCTCGCTCTCGATGGTCGTGACCTTCCGCTCGGCGCCGGCCACCACGACGGTGATCTCGCCCCTGACCCCGTCCTGTGCCCACGCGGCGAGTTCCGGCAGGGTCCCGCGGCGGATCTCCTCGTAGGTCTTGGTCAGCTCGCGGCAGACGGCCGCGCGGCGAGCCGGTCCGAACGCCTCGCCCATCGCTGCCAGCGTCTCCGCAAGTCGGTGCGGTGCCTCGAAGAAGACCATGGTGCGACGTTCCTCCGCGAGCTCGGCGAGGAGGCGCGAGCGCTCCCCGCCCTTGCGGGGGAGGAACCCCTCGAAGCAGAAACGGTCGACCGGAAGCCCCGACACGGCGAGGGCCATGAGGACGGCGCTCGGTCCCGGCACGCACGTGACGCGCACGTCGCGCGCCACCGCTGCGGCGACGAGCCGGTAGCCGGGGTCGGACACGGACGGCATCCCGGCATCGGTGACGACGACGACCCGCTCGCCGCCGAGCAGCCGCTCGACCAGCTCCTGGGTCCGGGTGGACTCGTTGTGGTCGTGGTAGCTCAGCACCTGCCCGACCGGGCTCACGCCGAGGTCGGCGAGCAGGCGCTTGAGCCGGCGGGTGTCCTCGGCGGCGATGACGTCCGCGGTGGCAAGCTCCTCGGCGAGGCGTGGCGCGGCGTCGCGTGGATCGCCGATCGGGGTCGCGGCTAGGACGAGGGTGCCGGCGTCGGGTGCGGTGCTCACACGGCCATCCTGCCGCCATCAGCCGTGGGCGATCACGCGCCTCGGCGCCCGGACCTCACGTCATCGTCACGTGGCGGGTCGGGTATCCCCTTCGTCTATCTCGCGATAGAGGGCGGTGACCTCACGGCGCGCGATCACGGCAGCGATGATGAGCGCAATCCCGTTGGCGATGGCGAGCACCCCGACGACCCACAGAAGGGCGAGGATTCCGCGAGCGGGGTTGCCGAACAGGAGGATCGCGCCGAGGACGATGGCCACGACGCCGGCCACGGTGTGCCACCACCAGCGCGGCTGACCGAGCCTGCGCAGCTCGAGCGAACCGGCAATCTCCATGGCGCCACTGACGATCGCCCAGATCGCCACCAGCCAGAGCAGGACGACGGCCGTGATGTCCGGCCACGCCAGGGCGATGATGCCGGCGATGATGGCCAGGGCGCCCTGGAGGAAGATCAGCCATCGGCCGCGCTCGCCCTTGGCCTGGACGCCGAGCACGATGTCGAGGATGCCGTCGAGGAGCGAGAAGATCGCGAACAGCGCCACCAGGACAAGGACCGTCGCCTCGGGCCACGCGAGCACGGCGATACCGAAGAGGATGGCGAGGATGCCGCGGAGCAGCACGAGCCACCACAGGGCCTTGAGGATGGAACGGGCTTCGTTGGGTGAGTCCGACATCGAGCTGCCTCTCCACGCCTGGCGCTGCCCCCTTTTGGTCGAGCGCCTCGACCTCATCATGGCGCGGTTCGGAGCTGCATGCCATGACCGACCCTTGCCTTCCGCAGAGGGTCGCGCAATGGTGGGAGGGCGGCTCCTGCATGTCGAATCGCCGCGAACCCGAACCGAAGACAAGGAGTGCTCATGTCAGCCACGCGCACGGCATCCGCCCACTGGGAGGGCGACCTCTTCACCGGGAACGGACAGGTCAGCCTCGAGTCCTCCGGGATCGGCACCTACGACGTGTCGTGGCCGGCCCGGACCGAGGAGCCGGGTGGCAAGACGAGCCCCGAGGAGCTCATCGCGGCTGCGCACTCAGCGTGCTACAACATGGCCTTCTCCAACGTCCTGGCCAAGGCCGGTCAGGCACCCACGACCCTGGACACCACGGCAGCCGTGACGTTCGTGCCCGGCACCGGCATCACCGAGATCCAGCTCAGCACCGTGGGGTCAGTGCCGGGGCTGTCGGCCGAGGACTTCCAGAGGATGGCCGAGGAGGCCAAGGACGCCTGCCCGGTGAGCCAGGCACTCGCGGGCGTCCCGTCGCTCACCGTCGAGGCCCGCCTCGCCAACTGACCTCGCCATGGTCGAGTGAACAGATCGAAAGCACAGATCGAGTGAACAAGATCTGCGCCCGAAAGCCGTTCACTCGACCAACCGAGCGGCGAGGGCGTCGAGCATGTTCTGCCAGTTGGCCGAGAACTGCTCGGCCTGTTCCGGGCTGTCGTTGCCGTCCTGGGTCAGCGTCACCCTCGTGCCGCCGTCCTCTGGTGCGATGTCGTAGGTGACCGTGTGGTAGCTGTCCGGCTCGTCCGGCAGCCCCATGAGCGGGCTGTAGTGGGTCATCGAGAGCCGGCGTGGCTCGTCGTGGACCAGGATCTTCCCCCGGTCCTCGTACGCCTTGCCGTCGAGCTCGCCCCGCCACGTGATCGGGCTGCCGACCCTCCAGTCCGTCTCGACCTCCGTGCCGACCATCCACTCCTTGATCTGAGCTGGATCGGTGAGCGCGCGCCAGACTCGCTCCGGCGTCGCAGCCACGGTGATCTCCGCTTGTGCCACGTGTCCAGTCATGGTGTAGGCGTACCCAGCCCGGCGGAAACGAGGCGGCTCCCCAGGAGCGAGCCCAGCGGCATACGGCATCGTCGGCGGAGCCGCCGCGAAACGTGAGCGCAGTCGCGAACCCGGCCACCCTAGGATCGAGCCCATGAGCAAAGTCCTGTCTGCTGTCGCCTGGCCGTACACCAACGGCCCGCGCCACATCGGCCACGTGGCCGGATTCGGTGTGCCCTCCGACGTCTTCAGTCGGTACATGCGGATGGCGGGACACGACGTGCTCATGGTCTCGGGCACCGATGAGCACGGCACGCCGATCCTCGTCCTCGCGGAGAAGGAGGGACTGTCCGCCCAGGAGGTCACCGACAAGTACAACCGCGTCATCGCGACCGACCTGACCGACCTCGGCCTGTCCTACGACCTGTTCACCCGCACGACGACGGCGAACCACTACGCCGTCTC
>DASUQN010000162.1:0-2626 GCA_036280515.1 Intrasporangium sp.
GGTCGACGCGCGCATCGACCAGCTCGGCCCGGAGAACCTCGCCGTCGTCATCTACACGTCAGGGACGACGGGCCGACCCAAGGGAGTCCGCCTCGTCCAGGACAGCGTCGTCTACGAGGGTGCGGTCATCCAGGCGACCGACACGATTCGCGAGGACGACCTCCAGTTCCTCTGGCTGCCCCTCTCGCACGTCTTCGGCAAGATGCTGCTCGCCATCGGGCTCCAGATCGGCTTCCCCACCGCCGTCGACGGCCGGATCGACAAGATCGTCGACAACATGGCCATCGTCAAGCCGACCTTCATGGCCGGCCCGCCCCGCATCTTCGAGAAGGCGCGCGGTCGGATCGAGCTCATGCTGGGGCAGGAGACCGGCGTCAAGAAGAAGCTGATCGACTGGGCGCTCAAGGTGGGCGCCGAGATGCGAGACGTGCTCGAGCGCGGCGAGACGCCGTCCGCCGGCCTGGCGCGCCGGCACCGGCTGGCGACGAAGCTCGTGCTCCACAAGATCCAGGAGCGTTTCGGCGGGCGGGTCCGCTTCATGATCAGCGGCTCGGCACCGCTCAACGCGGACGTGGCCAGGTGGTTCGGGTCAGTCGGGCTGCTGCTCGTCGAGGGGTACGGACTCACAGAGACGTCGTCGGGCACCACGGTGAACGACCCGGTGCCCGGCTCGTACCGCTACGGCTCGGTGGGCTGGCCGCTTCCGGGGACCGAGGTCCGGGTCGCCGAGGAGGACGGCGAGATCCTCGTCAGGGGACCGGGTGTCATGCGTGGCTACCACAACCAGCCTGAGGCGACCGCGGAGCTCATCGACGCCGATGGTTGGTTCCGCACCGGTGACATCGGGCGCATCGACGAGCGCGGCTTCGTCCACGTCACCGACCGCAAGAAGGACTTCTTCAAGACGTCGGGCGGCAAGTTCATCGCGCCGGCGGAGATCGAGGCGAAGTTCAAGGGCATGTGCCCCTACGTGAGCCAGTTCCTCGTCCACGGTGCCGGGCACAACTACGCCACGGCGCTCGTCACGCTCGACCCCGACGCGATCACCGCCTGGGGCGCTGCGAACGGGATGGCGGGCAGGTCCTATGCCGAGATCGTCACGTCGGACGCTGCGCGCGAGCTCGTCCAGGGCTACGTCGACAAGCTCAACGACAGCCTCAACCGCTGGGAGACGATCAAGAAGTTCACCATCCTCGACCACGACCTCACCGTGGAGATGGGCGACCTCACGCCGAGCATGAAGCTGCGCCGGCGAGCCGTCACCGAGAAGTACCAGCCGCAGCTCGACGCCCTGTACGAGGAGAACTGAGCCCGATCGAGAGTGCATTTTCTGCCTGAATCGCAGGTCAACGGGCCCACGCGGCCGGCAGAAGGTGCACTCTCGATCTGCACGTACCATTGACGGATGCCCGGCGAGTCGATGTTCCACGCCCTCGAGCCCCTGCTGGAGAGGGTCACCAAGCCCATCCAGTACGTCGGCGGTGAGCTGAACTCCACCGTCAAGGACTGGAACGTCGGCGGCCATGGGCCGTCCGGCGAGGACCTGACGACCCGGTGGGCGCTGATGTACCCCGATGCCTACGAGGTGGGGCTGCCGAACCAGGGCGTCATGATCCTCTACGAGGTCATCAACGAGCGGCCCGATGCCCTGGCCGAGCGCACCTACGCCGTGTGGCCCGACATGGAGGCCGCCCTCCGCGAGGCAGGCCTGCCGCAGTTCACCGTGGATGGGCATCGCGCGGTGGGCGACTTCGATCTCCTCGGCGTCTCATTCTCGACCGAGCTCGGCTACACCAACCTGCTCACGGCCCTCGACCTGGCCGGGATCCCGCTCCACGCCGTCGACCGCACGCTGGAGCACCCCGTCGTCATCGCGGGTGGGCACGCGGCGTTCAACCCGGAGCCGATCGCCGACTTCATCGACGCTGCGGTCATCGGCGACGGCGAGCAGGCGGTGCTGGCGATCACCGACATCGTCTCGGAGTGGAAGGCCGCCGGCCGCCCCGGCGGCCGGCGCGAGCTGCTCCTGCGGCTCGCCCGAACGGGCGAGGTGTATGTGCCGTCGTTCTATGACGTGTCCTACCTGCCCGACGGACGGATCCAGCGCGTCGCCCCCTCAGCCGAGGCGCCAGGCGTGCCGTGGCGGGTCTCGAAGCACACCGTCCTGGACCTCGACGCGTGGCCGTACCCGAAGCAGCCGCTCGTGCCGCTCGCCGAGTCGGTCCACGAGCGGATGTCCGTCGAGATCTTCCGGGGCTGCACCCGCGGCTGCCGGTTCTGCCAGGCGGGCATGATCACCCGCCCGGTGCGCGAGCGGTCCATCACCGGGATCGGCGAGATGGTCGAGCGCGGCCTCGCGGCGACCGGCTTCGAAGAGGTCGGCCTGCTCTCGCTCTCGTCGGCCGACCACTCCGAGATCGCCGACCTGACCAAGGGCCTCGCGGACCGCTACGAGGGGACCCAGACTGGCCTGTCCCTCCCGTCGACGCGCGTCGATGCCTTCAACATCGACCTCGCCAACGAGCTGACCCGCAACGGCCGCCGCTCCGGCCTGACCTTCGCGCCCGAGGGCGGCAGCGAGCGGATGCGCAAGGTGATCAACAAGATGGTCACCGAGGACGACCTG
>DASUQN010000163.1:0-6473 GCA_036280515.1 Intrasporangium sp.
GGATGGTTGACAAGTAAACTATCACAGTCAACACGCGTGAGCGCTCCGTTCATTCCACCGGGCCGATTCGAGGTATTCGGTTCGAGGTTGGGAGTCGTTCTCGAGAGCGAGTGGCTACCTCGAACCGGGATGCGCCGGAACTCCGGCACTGGCGTGGCTCCGGTCGTGCGTGCAACCACCGCCGACAATCGGACCCCGGCGCGACTGTCGCGGGACTTCCCGGCTGAGGTACGCCGACAATCGGACCCTGGCGCGATTGTTGGAGGGCTCGGCAGCCAGCGCAGCGGCATCTGGCCGAATGGTCGAGTGTCGGGGCGTGCCAGCATGATCCGCACACTCGACATCTGGGGTCGTGCGAACGGATCTTGACACGGGCTGTTACGGTCGGTCCGCATCCACGTCGGAGCAGCGACGAATCCGCTGCACGTGGGAGCAGGAAGACACAGGTGCACCATGGCTGCAGGCAAGGGCCGCAAGCTCGTCATCGTCGAGTCGCCCGCGAAGGCGAAGACGATCGCGGGCTATCTCGGTGGGGACTTCGACGTGGAGGCCTCGGTCGGTCACATCCGCGACCTGCCCAACCCGTCGGAGCTGCCCGCCGACATGAAGAAGGGGCCGTTCGGGAAGTTTGCCGTCGACATCGACAACGACTTCGCCCCCTACTACGTCGTCGACCCGGACAAGAAGAAGAAGGTCAACGAGCTCAAGCGCAAGCTCAAGGACGCCGCCGAGCTCTACCTCGCAACCGATGAGGACCGTGAGGGCGAGGCCATCGCCTGGCACCTGCTCGAAGCGCTCCAGCCGCGCGTGCCGGTCAAGCGGATGGTCTTCCACGAGATCACCCGAGAGGCGATCCAGCGCGCCGTCAACGACACCCGTGAGATCGACGCGGCGCTCGTCGACGCCCAGGAGACCCGCCGCATCCTCGACCGGCTCTACGGCTACGAGGTCAGCCCGGTCCTGTGGCGCAAGGTGCGCCAGGGCCTGTCCGCCGGTCGGGTACAGTCGGTGGCGACCCGCATGGTCGTCGAGCGCGAGCGCGAGCGGATGGCCTTCGTCAGGGCCTCCTACTGGGACGTCGAGGGCGACTTCACGCCTGACGGCGCCGCCCAGCAGTTCACGGCGCGGCTGACCACCGTCGACGGGTCACGGGTGGCCGCCGGACGCGACTTCTCCGACCGCGGCGAGCTGGCCGGCACGGGCGTCGTCCGGCTCGACGAGGCGCTCGCTCGACGGATCGCCGAGGCGTGCCTCGCCGCCTCGGCCGCCGTCACCGACGTCCAGGAGAAGCCGTACACGCGGCGGCCCTCGGCCCCCTTCACGACCTCGACCCTCCAGCAGGAGGCGTCCCGCAAGCTGCGGATGTCGTCCAAGAACTCGATGCGGGTCGCCCAGCGTCTCTACGAGGGCGGCTACATCACCTACATGCGCACCGACTCGACGACGTTGTCGGATGCCGCCCTGACGGCGGCCCGCAGCCAGGCCCGGGACCTCTACGGCGCCGAGTACGTCCCCGATGCGCCCCGCCGCTACGAGAAGAAGGTGAAGAACGCCCAGGAGGCGCACGAGGCGATCCGCCCCGCGGGTGACCGTTTCCGCACGCCGGCCATGGTGGCGGGCGAGCTGCGAGGTGACGAGTTCGCCCTCTACGAGCTGATCTGGAAGCGCACCGTCGCCTCGCAAATGGCCGACGCCCGGGGGTCGACGGCCACGGTCAAGCTCTCCGTGGACACGGCCGTCGAGGGAGCCCGTCACGTCGAGTTCAGCGCGTCCGGCACGGTCATCACCTTCAAGGGCTTCCTCGCCGCCTACGAGGAGGGTCGCGACGACGAGGCGCAGGCCCGCGCCGACGCGGCCGCGGAGGAGCGGCGCCTGCCCAAGCTGTCGACGGGCGTCGCGCTCGAGGTCATCCGGGCCGAGGCGGAGGGACACGAGACCACCCCGCCGGCCCGCTACACCGAGGCCACGCTCGTCAAGGCGATGGAGGAGAAGGGCATCGGCCGCCCGTCCACATATGCCTCGACGATCGGCACGATCCAGGACCGCGGCTACGTCTTCACCAAGGGCCAGGCGCTCGTGCCGACCTGGCTGGCCTTCGCCGTCACGCGCCTGCTCGAGGAGCACTTCACCGAGCTCGTCGACTACGAGTTCACGGCCTCCATGGAGGAGGACCTGGACCGGATCGCGAACGGTGAGCTCGGCCGGGTCGAGTGGCTCCACCGGTTCTACTTCGGCGACGAGGCGACCACCCTCGAGGGGCTCAAGGAGCTGGTCGACGACCTCGGCGAGATCGACGCCCGCGAGATCAGCACCATCCCGCTCGGCGAGGGCATGGTCGTCCGGGTCGGCCGCTACGGCCCCTACGTCGAAGACACCCAGGGGACTCCGTCCCCCGTGGACCTGAACGGCACGGACGCTGACGCGGCGCCTTCTCGTTCCGACGAGGCAAGCTCCTCCGCCGCGCCTCGTCGGGCCACCATCACCGACGACATCGCACCCGACGAGATGACCCCGGCCAGGGCGCGCGAGCTGCTCGAGGCCGCTGCCGACGACGGCAAGGTCCTCGGCCGAGATCCCGGGACTGGCCGCGACATCATCGCCAAGGCGGGCCGCTACGGTCCCTACGTCACGGAGGTCATCGAGGAGGACGAGGCCGCGCCGGCCACGAACGGCCGCGGCAAGAAAGCCAAGCCGAAGCCGCGCACCGCGTCCCTGTTCAAGGACATGGACCTGGGGACGATCGACCTCGACACCGCGCTCAAGCTGCTCAGCCTCCCGCGCGTGGTCGGCGTCGACCCCGAGGGTGTCGAGATCACCGCACAGAACGGCCGCTACGGGCCCTACCTCAAGCGCGGAACCGACTCCCGGTCGCTCCAGACCGAGCAGCAGCTCTTCGACATCACCATCGAGGAGGCCCTGGCGATCTACGCCCAGCCGAAGCAGCGCGGCCGGGCCGCGTCGGCACCGCTCAAGGAGCTCGGCGAGGACCCGGTCAGCGGCAAGCCCGTCGTCGTCAAGGACGGCCGGTTCGGCCCCTACGTCACCGACGGCGAGACCAACGCGACCCTGCGCAAGGACGACGACCCCGAGTCGATCACGCCCGAGCGTGGCTTCGAGCTGCTCGCCGAGAAGCGCGCCAAGGGTCCCACGACCCGCAAGCGGACCGCGAAGAAGACGACCAAGAAGGCGCCCGCGAAGCGGGCGACCAAGAAGGCCACCACGAAGAAGTCCTGACCTTCCAGCGCACGCGAGCTCAGCGGCATACGGCATCGTCCGTATGCCGCTGAGTGGCCTTCCCGGGTTGCCGTGAAGTGGCGCTGTGGCCGGATCCACGCACGCGCCTACCGTGGCGGGCATGGTGACGATCACTGGGCTCGACGAGGCAGACCGGGAGGCGTGGGA
The DNA here is from genome assembly GCA_036280515.1 of Intrasporangium sp. GTDB lineage: Bacteria > Actinomycetota > Actinomycetes > Actinomycetales > Dermatophilaceae > Intrasporangium. The sequence continues at coordinate 3,403 of DASUQN010000163.1, forward strand.
GGGGCTGTTCCGGGGCTACCTGCGGTTCTACCGGCAGGACCTGGCGCAGGACGTGCTTGATCGTCTCTGGGATGACCTGCTCTCTGCCGCAAGGGTGCACGCCCTCGGGGCGAGGCTCGACGGGCGGCTCGTCGGCATCACGCACTTCCTCGCCCACCCGAGCACGTGGGGGGCGGACGTCTGCTACCTCGAGGACCTCTTCACGGATCCGGAGGCGCGCGGGAGGGGAGTCGGCCGGTCGCTCATCGACGGTGTCGTGGCCTGGGCTCGAGAGCAGGGCTGCGGCGCCGTGTACTGGCAGACCCACCAAGCGAACTCGACGGCGCGGCGGCTGTATGACGAGGTGGGAACCTTCGAGGGGTTCATCGTCTACCGGATCGCCCTCGACGGGGCGGACAGGACGGGTGCGGCACAAAAGCTTTGACCCGGCCGACGGGACGGGTGAGGCTGTCGCAATGGCAACTCTCGTCTTCGTCCACGCCCATCCCGACGACGAGGCGTCCCAGACCGCCGGCTCCATGGCGAGGGCCGTCGCGGAAGGTCACCGCGTCGTGGTCGTCTACGCGACCAACGGCGACCACGGGGACCGGCCCGACGACCTGGCCGCGGGGGAGACCCTCGTCGACCGGCGCCGGGTCGAGGCAGCCCGGTCCAACGAGGTGATCGGCACCCACCGGGTCGTCTGGCTCGGCTATGCCGACTCCGGGATGCACGGCTGGGACCAGAACGACCACGAGGCGAGCTTCGCGCGTGCCGACGTCGAGGAGGCTGCTGGACGCGTTGCGGAGGTGCTGCGCGAGGAGCGGGCGGACCTCGTGACCGGCTATGACTGGCACGGCGGCTACGGCCACCCCGACCACGTCAAGGTCCACGCCGTGGTCAAGCGGGCCGCCGAGCTCGCGGGCACGCCGAGAGTGCTCGAGGTGACGATGAACCGGGACGTGACTCGCCTGCACTTCCAGGCGGCGATCGCGGCGGGGCTGGCCGACGAGAGCTGGGACCCGGACAAGCCGATGGACGATGGCAACCCGCTCGGGTTGCCCGAGGCCGAGCTGCACTGGGGCGTTGACGTGTCGGAGTGGATCGGCGTCAAGCGGGAGGCGCTGGCGAGCCATGCCAGCCAGGTCAGCGACGCGGGCATGATGCTCGCCATGCCCGAGGAAGCCTTCGCGGCGATGTTCGGCGTCGAGTACTTCCGGGAGGCGGGACGGCCGGACGGCATGGTGCCGGGATGGTTCCTCGATCAGTGAGGGCATAGGGTTACTCCTCGGTAACAGAAGCCACGCCGCCTAGGAGCAGCATGCCCACGCTGAAGGACCTCACCCATGACGAGCTGACCGCCCTCGGGCCCGTCGAGTTCGTCGATCTTCTCACCAGCGCGTCCGACCGGGAGGTCGCGGACGTCATGGCGGGGCCCACCCGGATGTCGGTGATCGACTCGATCTTCGAGCACATGCCGCGCATGTTCCGCGCCGACCGGGCCGGCGACCTGCGCGCCACGACCCACTGGACCATCACGGGCAAGGGCGTCCCCGACGACGAGTGGACGGTGCGGGTCGGCGACGGGCAGGCCTCCGCGACCAGGGGCCACGACGGCGACGCGTCCGTGTCGCTCACGATGGGCCCGGTCGAGTTCATCAAGCTCGTCACGAGGACCGGCAACCCGGTCATGATGGTGATGATGGGCAAGATCAAGATCAAGGGCGACATGTCCCTCGCCGCCAACATCGGCAACCTCTTCGAAGTCCCCAAGGCCTGAGCGGTGCCCGCGCATGGCTGCCGGTGCTGACCTGATGGGGCTCACCCGGCAGCTGCTCGTCCTGACCCGTCGCGGCGTGCTCACCCCCGGACGGCCCGACCGCGTCGTGCGTCAGGTCGCGTCGCTCCTCACCTGGGGCGCCGGGATCGCCGGCGAGATCCGGCAGGCCGCCGCGCGGTCGCCGGACGCCGTCGCCGTCGTCGACGAGGGACGCGGGGAGGTCACGTATGCCGCTCTGCTCACCTCGTGCGAACGCGCGGCCCACGTGCTCCTGGCCCAAGGACTCTCCCCTGGTGACCGGGTCGGTCTGCTGTGTCGCAACCACCTCGGCCTCGTGGAGCTGCTGGGTGGCGCCTCGACGGCCGGGATCGACGTGGTGCTGCTGAACACCGGTCTCGCAGCAGGCCAGGTCTCCGACGTGGTCGGGCGAGAAGGCATCTCACTGCTCGTGCACGACGACGAGTTCGGCGGGCTCACGCAGGACCTGTTGGTGCCGCGCCTGGGGGAGCAGGCCTTCCTCGCGCTGGTGGAGGCCGACGAGGCAACTCGCCGGCTCCGTCCGCCCCTGCGCGCCGGGCGCGTGGTCGTCCTGACCTCCGGCACGACCGGCCCGCCGAAGGGCGCGCGCCGGCCGCATCCGCGAAGCCTCGCCGGCCTCGCCTCAGTCCTGGACCGGATCCCGTTGCGGCCCAAGGAGACGATGCTGCTCTCGGCGCCGATCTTCCACACCTGGGGCTTCGGCGCCCTGCAGCTGGCCCTGGCCATGCGCGACACGGTCGTGCTGCAGCGCCGCTTCGATCCCCCGGCGGCACTTGCGGCTCTGGCTGAGCACCACTGCCAGGTGCTCTTCGCCGTCCCGGTCATGGCCCAGCGGCTGCTCGGCCACGCCGGCGAGGTGGGTCGCGACGCCCCGGGCCATGCGGCACCGTCCCTGCGCATCGCCGCAGTGAGCGGGTCGGCACTGCCGCCCGGTCTCGCGCCTAGGTTCATGGCGGCGTTCGGACCCATCCTCTACAACCTCTACGGGTCGACGGAGGTCTCGTGGGCCGCCATCGCGGATCCCGACGACCTCGTGGCCTCGCCCTCATGCTCCGGACGCCCGCCGCACGGGACCCGCATCGCCATCATCGGTGACGACGGCAGCGAGGTGGCTGTGGGACAGGTCGGCCGCGTCTTCGTCGGCAACGACATGCTCTTCAGCGGCTACACCGACGGCGGGGGCCGCGAGCGCTGGCGCGGCCTGGTCGACACCGGGGATCTCGGCCACCTCGAGGACGGCCGGCTCCACCTCGATGGCCGCGAGGACGACCTG
>DASUQN010000164.1:0-8448 GCA_036280515.1 Intrasporangium sp.
AGCGACGTCGGCGTTGGTGTGGGCGACGTAGAGCGCGATGTCCGATACGACGAGGTGCGTGACGGAGGCACCCTTGGCGCTCGTCGTCGCCACGGAGTGGACCCCACGGAGGAGCAGCGGATGGTGCGTGACGAGCAGGTCGGCGTCCCAGTCGCGCGCCTCCTCGATGACCGCGAGCGTCGGGTCCAGCGCGAAGGCGATGCGACGCACCGGCTGGTCGAGGTCGCCGGTGACGAGGCCGACCCGGTCCCAGTCGGCGGCGCTGTCCTGTGGATAGAGCCTCTCCATCGCGGCGACGACCTCGCGCAGCGTCAGGTCGCTGACCTGCACCGATGCCTCCCTCAATGCCTTCTGCCTGCGCAAACCGGACTCCTTGTGGACTCCCAGCGGACGCGATGCCGGGCGTGAAGGAGACTACTCGGTGTTCGGCGACCAACCGGAGATTGCCCAGTTTGACCATGCCGGGAACGTGCCGCGACCCCATGGGCTCAGCCGTGGCCGCGAGCACGCCGCTGATGCGATGTGGGTGGGCCCGGCCGGTCTCGAACCGACGACACCCGCGGTGTAAACGCGGTGCTCTACCAACTGAGCTACAGGCCCCTCAGGACGCGGTGCGCCACCGCGGCGTTCCCTCATCCGGCGGCCCATTGTGTCAGGAGTTGGAGACGGCGCCAGTCGTCGCCAGTCCCGCACGCAGTCGAGCACCTCGGCTGCGCTGCTCCAGAGCCGTGAACTGTCGCCGAAGCGCAACTCCGGGCATCTCCCCAAGGTGCCGGTCGAGGCGGCATGATGAGGCGCCATGAGCACCCGGCGCCGTCGTCCGCGTTGGTCGGAGTTGCGCCCTCTCGTCCGGATCGAGCCGCCGCGTGTCGGCTCGACAGAGCGTCGGGTTGCGGCGGCCGCGACCATCGGTGACCTCCGGAGCATCGCCAAGCGCCGCACGCCGCGCTCCGTCTTCGACTACGTCGACGGCGCGGCGGAGCAGGAGATCAGCCTCCGCCGGGCGCGCGAGGCGTTTCTTCGCGTCGAGTTCCGGCCGCGGGTCCTGCGTGACGTGAGCGAGGTGGACGCGAGCCGGGTCGTCGTCGGGAGCCAGAGCAGCCTGCCGCTCGTCCTCGCCCCGACGGGCTTCACCCGGATGATGCACCACGAGGGCGAGCGGGCCGTCGCCCGAGCCGCAGCCCGGGCCGGCATCCCCTACGCCCTGTCGACGATGGGGACGGTGTCTGTCGAGGACGTGGCGGCCGTCGCGCCCGACGCGGAGCGCTGGTTCCAGCTCTACCTGTGGCGCGACCGGGAGGCATCGCTCCAGCTCATCCGGCGCGCCCGGGAGGCCGGCTACTCGGCCCTCGTCCTGACGGTCGACACGGCGGTCGCCGGGCGCCGCAGCAGGGACGTGCACAACGGCCTCACCGTCCCGCCCTCGCTGACCCTGCGCACGCTGGCGGACATGTCGATCCACCCGTCCTGGTGGTTCAACCTGCTGACCACCGAGCCGCTCGAGTTCGCCTCGCTGACGCACTCGGGCGGCACCGTGGCCGAGCTGGTGGACCGGATGTTCGACCCCTCCGCGTCGCTGCCCGAGCTCGCCTGGCTGCGCGAGCAGTGGCCGGGCCGGATCGTCGTCAAGGGCATCCAGGACCCCGAGGACGCCCGGGTCGTGGCGGGGCTCGGTATCGACGGCATCGTCGTGTCGAACCACGGGGGTCGGCAGCTCGACCGGGCGGTCACCCCGCTCGAGGTGTTACCGCAGATCGTCGAGGCGGTTGGAGGACGGACCGAGGTCCTGCTCGACACCGGGATCATGGACGGCGCCGACATCGTCGCGGCCGTGGCCAACGGGGCCAGGGGCTGCCTCGTCGGGCGGGCATATCTCTACGGGCTCATGGCGGGTGGAGAGCGCGGCGTTGACCGAGCGTTGAGCATCCTCCGGGACCAGGTCACCAGGACCATGCGTCTGCTCGGCGTGACCTCGCTCGACGAGCTGACCCCGGACCATGCGATCATCCGCCCACGGGATCCGCAGACCGACGCCGCCACCACGTGACAAGCGCCGGTCCGTCCGGCCGGCGCCAAGACCGCATTCAGATCGTCCTAGGAGGAAACCTTGCGTACCAATCTCTCTCGCATCGCTGTCACCGCGACGGCGATGCTCGCCCTCGCCGCATGCGGCAGCAACGGCGACGGTGGTGACGACGGCCAGACCGGCGCGGCCGGTGGGCTGACGGGCCAGGGGTCCGGCGACACGTGCACGATCTCGAGCACGATCCCCGTCGGCGCGGCGCTCAGCCTGACCGGTGCGGCCGGCAGCTACGGCACCTCCCAGCAGAAGGGCCTCGAGCTCGCGGCCGAGCAGCTGAACGCCAAGGGTGGCGTGAAGTACGACGTCAAGGTCGAGGACGACCAGACAGATCCCAGACAGGGCATCACGGTCTTCGAGGGTTTCGTCAACGGCGGCAAGAGCGTCATCATCGGCCCCACGCTGTCCAACACCGCTTTCCAGGCCCAGCCCATCGCCCAGGAGGGCAAGACGCCCGTCCTCGCCGTCTCCAACACGGCGACGGGCATCACCGAGCAGGGCGACTTCATCTTCCGTGACTCCCTCACCGAGGCCCAGGTCATCCCGCAGACCGTCAAGACGGCCAAGGCGAAGTACAACCTGACCAAGGTCGTGGTCATGTACAGCAACGACGACGCCTTCACCGAGTCGGGCTTCAAGGTCTTCGAGGAGGCGCTCAAGGCCGAGGGCATCCAGAACCTCGAGACGATCACCTTCTCCAAGGCGGACACGGACTTCCGGGCCCTGCTGACCCAGGCCAAGGGACAGAACCCGGAGGCCCTCGTCGTGTCGGGTCTCATCGAGGCGGCCATCCCGCTCGTCACCCAGGCCCGCGAACTGGGCATCACCGTCCCGATCATCGGCGGGAACGGGTTCAACAACCCGAAGCTCATGGCAGATGCCGGCGAGGCCGCAGAGGGCGTCGTCGTGGGCGCCGCGTGGAACTCGGCGTCCGCGAACGAGCTCAACACCGCCTTCCTCAAGGACTTCCAGACGAAGTTCAACGCGGCTCCTGACCAGTTCGCAGCGCAGGCACACGCCGGGCTCGTGCTCATCGACCACGCCGTCCGGTCGGGTTGCTCAGGCGAGCGCGAGGCGATCCGGGACGGGCTGACCAAGATCAGCAACGTCCCGACCGTGCTCGGCGACGTGTCCATCAACGAGAACCGGGACGCGGAGCACCCCGCGGTGGTCCAGGTCGTCCAGGACGGCAAGTTCGCCGTGCTCGAGTGATCGAGTGATCGAGTGATCGAGTGATCGAGGGCCGGGCCGGGCGGCTGGGCCACCTGAGCCCGCCCGGCCCGGCCGGCCATTCGCTTCCGGACCACGAAGGACCCCCATGCAACAGCTCCTCAACGGCGTGTTCATCGGATCGATCTATGCGCTGTTCGCCATCGGCTTCACCCTGGTCTTCGGCATCCTCGACCGACTGAACCTGGCCCACCCGTCCGTGTTCGCGGTCTCGGCGTTCATCGGCATCGAGCTCGTCGCGGAGGGGGGCCTGTCCATCTGGCTGGCGTTGCCGATCGTGCTCCTCGTCGGAGCGGTGCTCGGGCTCATCATCGAGCGGCTCGCCTTCCGGCCACTGAAGAACCGACCGGATGCCCACTTCGCGGGGCTGATCTCGTCGATCGCGCTCGCCGGGATGTTCATCGCCCTGTTGCAGTGGCGCTACGGCCCCGACACGCGCCGCTTCCCGGCCGGGTCGTTCCCGGAGGCACCAGTCCAGTTCGCCGGCGTCTCGGTGACCGTGCTCCAGGTGGCGATCCTGTTCATCTCGGTCGTCCTCATGGTCGGTCTCAGCTGGCTGGTCGCCCGGTCTCGCCTCGGCCGGGCCATGCGCGCCATCGCCGAGAACCCGAGGGCGGCCCGTGTCCTCGGGGTCAACGTGGACCGGGTCACCGCACTGACCTTCGCCATCTCGTCGGCCCTCGGCGCGGTCGCCGGCGCGCTCTTCGCGATGAACGTCAACTCCGCCCAGCTGGGGATGGGCTCGGCCATCGAGCTCAAGGGGCTGGCCGTCATCATCGTCGGTGGCATGGGGTCCCTGCCGGGCGCCCTCGTCGGCGGCCTGATCCTCGGGCTCGCGGAGGTGTTCGCCGTCCAGTACATCGGCAGCTCGTGGCGCGACCTCATCGCATTCGGCCTCCTCTTCGTCATCCTCCTCGTGCGTCCGCAGGGCCTCTTCGGCGGCCGGAAGGTGCGGGAGGTCTGATGCTGACCGATGCGACCCTCACCTTCGTCGCGCTCGGCGCGATCTTCGCCTACTCGTTCTATGCAGTCCTCGTTGCCGGGCAGCTCAGTCTCGGCCAGGCCGGCTTCGCGTCGCTGGCCGCCTTCACTGCGGCCACGCTCGCGCCCAAGCCGAGCGAGGTCGGCGAGGTACCGGCCCTGCTCATCGCCATCGTCATCGGCATGGTCGTCGGTGCCGCAGCCGCCGTCGTGCTCGGCCTGCCGACGATGCACCTGCGCGGCGTCTTCCTGGCCATCGCCACGCTCGCGTTCGCCGAGGCGGTGCGCATCCTCATCCTCAACCAGGAGTGGACGGGAGGCGCGCAGGGCATGTCCGTGCCGAAGGTCCTCACTCCCGGCATGGCGTGGATCATCCTGGCGGTCGTCGCCTACTGGTTCGCCCGAATGGGCCGCTCCCGCTACGGGCGCGCGCTCGAGGCCGTCCGCGAGGACGAGCTCGCCGCCCGCGCCATGGGCATCGACGTGGGCCGCCACCGGCTCTCCGCGTTCGTCACCGCCGGAGCGGTCGCCGGCCTGTACGGCGTGCTCTGGGCCTACTACGTGCGGCTCATCGCCCCCGAGGATTTCGGCTTCACGGCAGCGATCGATGGTCTGGTCACGGCGGTGGTCGGCGGCTCGACGATGTTCGTCGGCCCGCTCCTCGGCAGCGGGTTCCAGACCCTCGTACCGGAGATCCAGCGAGCGCTCGGGGTCGAGGCCGGCTGGATCAGGCCGTTCGTCGCCAGCACCCTGCTGCTCGTCATCATCCTCTTCCTCCCGGGCGGCCTCGCCAGTCTCTTCCGGCGCCGTCTCCGGATGCCGAAAAAGCGGGCAACGGACGACCGGGGTCTCCGCACCCGCAGTCATCCGGCACCCGGCGAGCTGCTCGCCAGCCTCGCGGGCCTCAGCAAGGAGTACGGCGGAGTCCACGCCGTCCAGAACGTGGACCTCGAGCTGCGCAGCGGAGAGGTACTCGGCCTGATCGGCCCGAACGGCGCCGGCAAGACGACCCTGGTCAACATGATCAGCGGCCTCACCCCGCCGACGTCCGGCCGGGCGACCGTCCTCGGCACCGAGGTCGGACGGGTGCCGGTCCACCGGGTCGCCCAGGCCGGCGTGAGCCGGACCTTCCAGCACTCCAAGCTGTTCAACCGGCTGTCCGCTCTCGAGAACGTCCTCGTCGGCGGCCATCTCGTCAGTCGGCCCTCGTTCCTGCGCCGACTGCTGTGGCTGCCATCGGCCCGTCGGGACGAGTCGGCCGCCCTCGAGCACGCAGCGCAGTGCCTGGACCGCGTCGGACTGGCAGACCTCGCGGGCAGCCGGGCGTCCACCCTCTCCTACGGCGACCAGCGCCGCCTCGAGATCGCCCGGGCGCTGGCGTCGGACCCGACCCTGCTCATCCTCGACGAACCCGCGGCCGGCATGAACCACGTCGAGGCGAGTCAGCTCTCCGACCTGATCAGCTCGCTCGCCGCCGACGGCCTGACCATCCTGCTCATCGAGCACAACGTCGGGATGGTCCTCAGCACCTGTGACCGCATCGTCGTGCTCAACTTCGGCAAGGTGATCGCGACCGGCACCCCCGACGAGATCGCCTCGAACCCAGCGGTCATCGAGGCCTATCTGGGCTCCGCCGACGACGCCCGTCCGACCGATCGCACCGAGCGGAGCCACTCGTGAGCCAGACCGACCCCGCCGCGGCCGGCGGCACCGAGACGGCGAACGCCGGGAGCACTGGCGGCACCCCGGGCACCGAGCCGATCCTCGTCGTCGAGGACCTCCACGTCGCCTACGGCCGGGTCGAGGCGGTCCGCGGAGTGTCCTTCTCGGTCGAACCAGGCGCCCTCGTCACCCTCGTCGGCGCCAACGGTGCCGGCAAGTCGTCGATCATCAACGCGATCTCGGGGCTGATCCGTCCGAAGTCAGGCCGGATCACCTTCGCCGGCCGGGACATCACGCGAACGCCGTCGCACCGGCTCGTCGGCGAGGGCCTGGTCCAGGTGCCGGAGGGCCGCCAGATCCTCGGCACGCTCACCATCGAGGAGAACCTCCACCTCGGCGGCTGGCACGTCGGGGGTGCGTCCGACGAGGCGCTCGCGCAGACCTACGACCGCTTCCCGGTCCTGGGTGACCGCCGGAGCCTGCCCGCCGGCTCCCTCTCGGGCGGCGAGCAGCAGATGCTGGCCATCGCCCGGGCCCTCGTGGCACGCCCGCAGGTGCTCCTCATGGACGAGCCCTCGATGGGCCTCGCGCCCAAGGTCGTCGACGAGGTCTTCCGGGTCATCGGGGAGATCCGTGCCACCGGCACGACCATCGTCCTCGTGGAGCAGAACGCCCGGCGCGCGCTTCGGGCGGCAGACGACGGCTACGTCCTCCAGACCGGCGAGGTCGTCCATTCCGGGCCCGCCGCCGACCTGCTCGCCGATCCCAAGATCGTCGAGGCCTACCTCGGCGTGGAGACCCAGCGCTGACCCCCTCACCACTGCAACACGCCCGAGACCTCGGAACGCACCACGGCTGCTTCAGGCGTCGGTTTCGGATTGCCGGGCGTGTTGCGGGTGACTGCGCTGGGACCGCGCGTCAGAGCGGACGGGACTCAGCGGCATACAGACCATTCCGTATGCCGCTGAGCGCGCTCACGCTCAACGGTGACCTCCGCCCCCTCCCGCCCTCCCCTGCAACACGCCCGAGACCTCGGAACTCACCATGGTTGCTTCTGGGGGCGGTTTCGCATTCCCGGGCGTGTTGCCGGCGGTGGGGCTCAGCGGGCGCGGTCGCGCAGCTCGGCGAGGGCGGCGCGGTAGGTGCTGAAATCGCGGGCCTCCCCCGGGGCGTTGACCTCGAGCCACGCCACCCGGCCGTCCCGGTCGATGAGGAAGGTGGCGCGTAGCGGCGCACCCTGGTCCTCGCTGAAGACCCCGTAGCGACGGGCCACCTCGCCGTGCGGCCAGAAGTCACTGAGCAGAGGGAAGAAATGCCCCTCGAGGTCCGCCCACGCCCTGAGGCTGTACATCGCGTCGCTGGAGATCGTGAACACCTGGACGTCCCCATCCTGGAAGTCCTCGAGACCGTCGCGGATCGCCCTCAGCTCACCGGTGCAGATCCCCGAGAAGGCAAAGGGGTAGAAGACCACTGCCGCGAACTTGGCGCCCCGGACGGAGGACAGGGTGACGTCCACCCCGTGCTGGTCGGGGAGGGTGAAGTCCGGCGCCAGCTCGCCGACACCCGGGGGGCCGACGTCTGACTTCGGGTGGGCAGGCGTGGTCATGCCCGCCAGTCTGCCAGTCTGGCGAGCCCGACTGGCACTGGTGTCAGCGGCGGGCACCCTTGGGCGGCATGAGCCGAGCACCGGCCCATTCCGAGGCCACGTTGACCTGGCCACCGGTCGTGAGCCCCGCGGTGGATGCCGCTTCCTCGACGTCGCTCGCCTCCACGTGTCCGGGGCGGCCCGCCTTCGGGGTGAACAGCACGATGAAGCCCGCATCGAAGAGCTTCGTCAGTGCATCGACGAGCAGGTCGACGAGGTCGTCGTCCCCGTCCCGGTACCAGATCACCACGCCGTCAGCGCCGTCGTTGAAATCCTCGTCCTCGAGATCGCTGCCGATGACATCCTCGATCGCGAACCGCAGGTCGTCGTCGACGTCGTCGTCGTACCCGAACTCCTGGATGATCTGTCCGGGGGCGAATCCGAGCTTGGCGAGTGACGCCGCTCCCGCGGTCGTGCTCACAGTCAGCGTTCCTTTCGTCGGGGGGTGGGATCTGGGGTATCGGACGGCCAGGGGTCACGTGTGCTGTCGGTGCAGACCAAGTGCACCGGCTCAGACGCTACCGCGCAACCGGTGTCCATCGGCGCGCTTCCGGTCACCCGGGCTGATACACAGCTGCCCGGCATCGGCCGGGTGTACCAGCCGATCGGGTGCCCGGGGAGCAGACCCGGGTGTGACGACCACCACGCTTTGGGGGAGGATGGGAGACAGCAGCGCTGCGACCAACCGGTCGTGACCGCGAGGCGACGAGAAAGGATCCACGATCGTGGTAGCCGAGGCCGGCCCCATCCTCAACGGCATTCCCAGTCAGCTCCCGGACATCGATCCGGAGGAGACCCAGGAGTGGCTCGAGTCCCTCGATGCGGTCCTCGACGAGAAGGGTCGAACGCG
>DASUQN010000165.1:0-4158 GCA_036280515.1 Intrasporangium sp.
TACGCCATCTACGAGGTCCGGTCAAAGGAGGAGGCGGTCGAGTGGGCCTCCCGCTTCATGAGGCTCCACGTCGACCTGTGGCCCGGGTGGGAGGGTGCGTCCGACGTCGTCAAGATCATGGGCCCCGAGGACTTCACGCCCCCCGCCTGACCGCATTCAGCCGTATGCCGCTGGGCTCGCTTCCCGGCACAGCCGCCTCCCGGCGTTGACCCTCCCCGACTCGATCAGGGAGGGTCGACCCATGTCCACGCCCAGTCCCGTGGCCGCCACGCCGACGGCAACCGATGCCGCTGACGACGTCCAGCGGGCCCGGCGGGCTGTCGAGGCCATCTGGCGGATCGAGTCCGGTCGGCTCGTCGCAGGCCTGGCCCGGGTGACCGGAGACGTCGGGGTGGCGGAGGATCTCGCCCAGGAGGCCTTGGTCGTCGCGCTGGAACAGTGGCCCTCCCACGGCGTGCCGCCCAACCCGGCCGGCTGGCTCATGACGACGGCGAAACGCCGCGCCATCGATGCCCACCGGCGCGACGCGACGTTCGCCCGGAAGGTCGAGGTGCTCGCCAACGAGCTCGCCGACGAGCCGCCGGTCGACAGCGAGGAGCGCGTCGATGCGCTGGACGACCACGTCGGCGACGACCTGCTGCGGCTCGTGTTCACGTCGTGTCACCCGGTGCTCTCGCTCGAGTCGCGCGTGGCGCTCACCCTGCGCTGCCTCGGTGGGCTCTCCACCGACGAGATCGCCCGGGCCTTCCTCGTGCCGGAGGCCACCGCGGCCCAGCGCATCGTCAGGGCCAAGAAGACGCTGAGGGACAAGGGCGTCGCCTTCGAGCTGCCGGGGCCGGACGAGCTGTCGGAGCGGCTCGCCTCCGTGCTCGAGGTCGTCTACCTCGTCTTCAACGAGGGCTACTCGGCCACGTCGGGTCAGGACTGGACCCGTCCCGCCCTGTCCCAGGAGGCGATGCGGCTCGGTCGGGTCCTGGCCGGGCTCGTCCCCGGCGAGCCGGAGGTCCACGGTCTCGTCGCCCTCATGGAGCTGCAGGCCTCGCGTCTGCCCGCAAGGGTCAACGCGCGGGGCGAGCCGGTGCTGTTGCCCGACCAGGACCGCCGGCGATGGGATCGGCTTCTCATCCGCAGGGGTCTGGAGGCGCTGTCGCGGGCCGAAGGGCTGCACAAACCCCTCGGTCCCTACACGCTGCAGGCCGGCGTCGCGGCCTGCCACGCACGAGCGCACCGGCCCGAGGACACCGACTGGGCCCGCATCGCGGCGCTCTACGCGGTGTTGGTGCGGATCTGGCCGTCACCGGTCGTCGAGCTCAACCGCGCGGTGGCCGTGGGCTTCGCCGAGGGGGCCGAGGCCGGACTCGCGATTGCCGACCGCGTCGCTGGCGCCGGTCGGCTCGACACGTATCCGCAGCTGCACGCGGTGCGGGGCGACCTGCTCGCCCGCGCTGGGCGGCACACCGAGGCAGCAGAGGCCTTCGGCGAGGCGGCCGCCCTCACGCGCAACGAGCGGGAGCGCGCCCTGTTCGCGAGCCGGGCGGCAGCCGAGCGCCGTGGGTGACGACGCGGTCCCGTGTCGCGCCGACCAACGCGATGTCGAGAACGGGTCGCGCACTTCGACGTGGGGGTGACAGACACCAAGGTGGGCCACCGGGCACCACCAGACAGGAGATGACCATGTCATTCCAGGCCTACCTCGACGCCCTTGAGTCCAAGACCGGCAAGACGCCGCGCGAGCTGCTTGTCGAAGCAGAGGGCAAGGGCTTCGACAGCCTGACCACGGCCGGGGTCGTGGCCGAGTGGCTTCGGGACGACTACGGAGTCGGACGCGGCCACGCGATGGCGTTCTTTCACGTCCTCAAGAACGGCCCGACGATCAGCGCCAAGCACGTCGGCACGACCGGCGCGCACCGGGACGAGTCCACCGAGCTCCAGCTCGACGGCGTCGCGACCCACGGCAGGCGCTGACGGGCTCGGTTCGAGGTGGAGCTTCGCTCCCGAAGAGCGACCCTGCACCTGGAACCGAATACCTCGAACCAGCCGGGCTCTCAGGCACCCATGGCGTTCGGGTCCCGCCACGGCCGCTCGAAGGGCAGTCGCCAGGCGAAGGGTGCGATGAGCTGGTGGATCTGGTTCGGCCCCCAGGTGCCCTGTTGGTACGGCCGAATCGGCGGGGGGCTGTCCAGCAGCGGCTGGCTGATCTCCCAGAGGCGCTCGATTCCCTCGGCACGCGTGAAGAGCGTCGCATCTCCGCGCGCCGCGTCGTAGATGAGCCGCTCGTACGCCTCGAGCGCGGCGCCCGCCCAGTCCGTCTCCTGCAACGAGAACTGCATCGACAGCTTGTCGAGCGTCATCCCTGGCCCGGGGCGCTTGCCATAGAAGGAGAGCGACATGCGCGCCCGGTCCGCGAGGTCGAAGGTCAGGTGGTCGGGCCCGTCGTCGCCGACGCCCGAGCTCGGCGGGAACATCGAGCGCGGCGGCTCCTTGAACGCGATGGAGATGATCCGAGCGCTCTCGGCCATCCGCTTGCCGGTCCGCAGGTAGAACGGCACGCCCGCCCATCGCCAGTTGTCGACATAGCACTTGAGCGCGACGAAGGTCTCCGTCTCGGACTCGGGTGACACCCCCTCCTCGTCGCGGTAGCCGATGTACTGCCCCCGCACGACATCACTGGGTTGGATCGGCAGCATGGATCGGAAGACCTTGCTCTTCTCGTCCGTGATCGCGTCGGGCTCCAAGGACGTCGGCGGCTCCATCGCGGTGAACCCCAGCACCTGGAACAGGTGCGTGACGACCATGTCGCGGTACGCCCCGGTCGCCTCGTAGAAGTCGGCCCGCTGCTCGAGCCCGAGCGTCTCCGGGACGTCGATCTGGACGTGGTCGATGTGGTTCCGGTGCCAGATCGGCTCGAAGAGCCCGTTGGCGAACCGGAAGGCGAGGATGTTCTGAGCCGCCTCCTTGCCGAGGAAGTGGTCGATCCGGAAGATCTGCTCCTCGGCGAACACCGTGTGCAGCTCGGAGTTGAGCTTCCTGGCGCTCGCGAGGTCGGTGCCGAAGGGCTTCTCCATGATGATCCGGCTGCGCTCGACGAGCCCCGCTTCCCGGATCTGGTGCACGACGGCGAGTGCTGCGCCGGGCGGCACGGACAGGTAGTGCAGCCGCCGGGCCTCGGGTCCGAGGACCTTCTCCGACTCGAGGACCGCTTCGCGGAGGGCCTCTGTCCCGGCTGAGCCCGGCACCCAGTGGACCCGATCCGCGAACTCGCGCAGGTCCTCCTCGTTCACGTCACGCCTCGAGTACTTCCGCACGGCGTCGGTCGCCACGTCGAGGAACTCGTCCCGCGTCAGGTCCTCGAGGCTCGTGGCCACCAGGCGCAGTCCCTCGAGGAGCTGGGACTCGTGCAGGTGCAGCATGCCAGGCAGGAGCTTGCGCTTGGCCAGGTCACCGGTGGCGCCGAACAGGACAACAGTCGTCGCAGGCATGGACCCAGCCTGCCAGCGGTTCGCCTGCTGCGGGGGCTCGCCGCTGGCCGAGCTGGACGGCTCAGGTCGCCGGAAGCACGGTGATGGTGCCGGCGAAGCATCCGCGGTCGGCGTCGTAAAGCTGACCCTCTTCGTGGACCCGGCTACCGGCGTGGTCCCCCTCGGCGACGGTCCCGTTCATGACCACCGCGCCGGTCTGCTGGTTGAGCGTGCCCTCGAGCCGTGCCAGGTAGAGGTCTCCGACCTCCCAGTCGAACGTGACATGGAGGATGTGCGCGGACTCCCAACCGCCGGTGAGCTCGGTGCGGAGCGGCACCGTGGCGCCAAGACCAGTGGCGGTGCCCTCCCACGTGGTAGAGCTCACGGCGCACTTGTCGAAGGTCCACGTCAATGGCGCGGAGTCGGCTTGGGCCATGCCGGCCCCGGCGAGGGCCAGCAGCGGCGCGATGGCTGTTGCAGCGATGGCTCGACGTCCCCGTCGACGCTGGATCGTGGTGGCCATGACGTCCTCCTTCTCGAGCGGGCGCCCGTGGTGGGTGCCTCTGTCTCGACGCTAGGAGCGTCGGCTGTCGCAGGAATCAGGGGAATCCCTCGCGGTGACCCTGCTACCGGGCCTCCAGGCGTCTCGCCAGCTCGGTGCGCGAGCGCACGCCGAGCTTGCGGTACACGCGAGTGAGGA
>DASUQN010000166.1:0-5975 GCA_036280515.1 Intrasporangium sp.
CCGTCCTCCTCGTCCGCAACGAGCGCGAGCACCACCGAGCCGCGCCCACGACGCGCGAGCTCCTCGGCGGCGACGACGATCGCAGCGACGCCGCCCTTCATGTCCGCTGCGCCGCGGCCGAACAGCTGGTCCCCCTCGATCCGCGGGCTGAAGGGCTCGGCCATTCCCGACACCCCGACCGTGTCGACGTGTCCGTTGAGCAGCAGGCACGGCCCCGGGAGGGTCCCGGCGGACCACGCGAGCAGGCTCGGCCGGCCGGGATGACGCTCCGGCGTCACGACCAAGGTGGAGAACCCAGCCCGCTCGACGCGCAGTCGCAGGTGATCGACGATCGCCGACTCGCCTCGTGCCCCTGCCACGAGGCCGGGGTTGACGGAGTCGATGCCGACCAGTTCTGCGAGCAGTTCCACGGCCTGCTCGCCCAGATCGTGTGGGGCCGACTCACTCACCGGACGACGGTCTGACCCTTGCCGATGACGACGATCCCGGTATCGGTGACGTGGAAGCCGCGGGCCACGTCGTGCTCGTGGTCGAGGCCGATCTGCGCGCCCTCCGGCACGACGACGTTCTTGTCGATGATCGCGCGCCGGATCTGGGCGTGGCGGTGCACGTGGACGCCGTCGAGGATGACCGAGCCCTGGACGCTCGCATACGAGTGGACGTGGACGAGCGGCGACAGCACCGACGCGTAGATGTGGGCGCCGGACACGACGACCCCGGGGGACACTGCCGAGTTGAGCGCTTCACCGATGCGATCGCCACTCCCATGGACGAACTTCGCCGGAGGATAGGGCTGGTGCTGCGTGTAGATCGGCCACTCGTAGTTGTAGAGGTTGAAGACCGGGTGGATCGACACGAGGTCCATGTGCGCGTCGTAGTAGGAGTCGATCGTGCCCACGTCGCGCCAGTAGCCCTTGTCGCGGTCCGTCGCCCCGGGCACCGGCGTGTCCTTGAAGTCGTAGACCGCGGCGTCACCGCGAGACACGAAGTCGGGCACGATGTTGCCGCCCATGTCGTGCTTGCTCTCGTCGTTGTCGCGGTCGCGCGTCACCGCGTCGATCAGCGCATCGGTCGTGAAGACGTAGTTGCCCATGGACGCGAGGATCTCGTGGGGACTGTCCGGCAGTCCCTTGGTCTCCGTGGGCTTCTCGAGGAAGGCGGCGATCTTGGTCGGGTCGCTCTCGTCCACGTCGATGACGCCGAACTGGTCGGCCAGGGAGATCGGTTGTCGAATCGCGGCGACGGTGCACCCTGCACCTGACTCGATGTGCTGCTCGACCATGTGGCTGAAGTCCATGCGATAGACGTGGTCCGCGCCGACGACCACGACGATCTCGGGCTTCGCGTCGTCGATGAGGTTGAGGCTCTGGTAGATCGCGTCCGCGCTACCGAGGAACCAGTTCTTGTCGACGCGCTGCTGCGCCGGGACCGTCGTCACGTAGTTGCCGAGCAGGGTCGACATCCGCCAGGTCTTGGTGACGTGCGCGTCGAGACTGTGCGACTTGTACTGCGTCAGGACGACGACCTGGAGGTAGCCGGAGTTGACGACGTTGGACAGGGCGAAGTCGATGAGCCGATAGATGCCCGCGAACGGGACCGCCGGCTTGGCCCGGTCGGCCGTGAGGGGCATGAGCCGTTTGCCCTCTCCTCCTGCCAGGACGATCGCGAGGACCTTGCGGTTGGAGTTCGGGCTTCGGCGCGCCATGCCCTCACCCTAGCTAGGCTCGACCCGTGCGCGTCGACATCCTGAGCAAGGAGTACCCACCGGCGATCTACGGGGGCGCGGGCGTCCATGTCGCCGAGCTGGTCCGGGCCCTGCGGACCAGAGGCGACCTCGACGTGCAGGTCCGGTGCTTCGGCGCCCCACGGGACGAGCCGGGGACGATGGCCTACGGTGACCTCGCCGAGCTCGCCGATGCGAACGCCGCGATCCAGACCGTTGGCGTCGACCTCGCCATGGCGGGTGACTGTGTCGGCGCCGACCTCGTCCACTCGCACACGTGGTACGCCAATCTGGCCGGCCACCTCGCCTCGCTCCTCGGCGGCATGCCGCACGTCGTGACGGCCCACTCGCTCGAGCCGCTGCGTCCGTGGAAGGCCGAGCAGCTCGGTGGCGGCTACCGCGTCTCCTCCTGGGTCGAGCGCACCGCCTACGAGGCGGCCGCGGCCGTCGTGGCCGTCAGCGCAGGAATGCGCGAGGACATTCTCAAGAGCTACCCGTCACTGGATCCCGACCGTGTTCACGTCGTGCACAACGGGATCGACTCGCAGCTCTGGCAGGCGGACCGTTCGACGCAGGCACGAGGTGTCGTCGCGAGCCATGGCATCGACCCGGATCGACCGTCGATCGTGTTCGTCGGCCGGATCACCCGACAGAAGGGCCTGCCCTACCTCCTGCGTGCGTGCGCCGAGCTGCCTTCCGACGTGCAGCTCGTCCTCTGCGCCGGGGCGCCGGACACGCCGGAGATCATGGGCGAGGTCGAGGGCCTCATGGAGGGCCTTCGGGCTCGGCGCGAGGGCGTCGTGTGGATCGCGGAGATGCTCCCTCGGGCGGAGGTCATTGCACTGCTCTCGCACGGCACGGTCTTCGCGTGTCCCTCGGTCTACGAGCCGCTCGGGATCGTCAACCTGGAGGCGATGGCCTGTGAGCTGCCCGTCGTCGCGACGGCGACGGGCGGCATCCCTGAGGTCGTCGTCGATGGCGAAACGGGTTGGCTCGTCCCCATCGAGCAGGTCCAGGACGGCACGGGGACGCCCGTGGATCCGGACCGCTTCGTCGCCGACCTCGAGGCTGCGCTGACCGACGCCGTGTCTGACCCCGACCGGGCGCGACAGCGCGGTCTCGCTGGGCGGGTCCGCGCGGTCGAGTCGTTCTCCTGGGCGTCCATCGGCGACCACACCCTGGATGTGTACCGCGCGGTCCTCGGCCCGTGACACGATTTCGTATGCCGCTGGGCTGAGTTCCGACACACGCTCGCTCCGCGACCCCAGGGACCCCAGGGAGGGCACCGATGATCGAAGTCCTGACCGGGATGGGCCTGTCCGCCGCAGCGGGACTGAATGCCTACATCCCGTTCCTCGTCGTCGCCCTCGCCGCACGGTTCACCGACATCGTCACCCTGCCGACCAACCTGACGTGGATCGAGAGCGGCTGGGCGATCGGCATCGGCTCGGTGCTCCTGCTGACCGAGATCGTCCTCGACAAGATTCCCGCCGTCGACACGATCAACGACGCGGTCCAGACCTTCATCAGGCCGACCATGGGTGGGCTGATGGTCGCCGCGACCTCCGCCGCCGAGCAGGCCGACGAGTCGACCTGGATGGCCGACAACCCGTGGGTCGGGGTCGTCCTCGGCGTCGTCGTCTCCGGACTCGTCCATGCCGGCAAGCTGACCGTCCGGCCCGCCGTCGATGCCGGGACCCTGGGCATGGGCACCCCCGTCGTCTCGACTGCCGAGGACTCCGCGTCGCTCGGTCTCAGCCTCATCGCGATCCTCGTGCCGGTCCTCGTCATCGCGGCGCTCATCATGCTCGCGATCGTCCTCATCGTGCTGGTTCGTGCCATGCTCCGATGGCGGCGCCGTCGTCACCGAGCCGGCGGTCCGGACGTGCGGGTCAGCTGATGAGCCGGCCGGTCAGGGCATGCTCGACGCCGAGCAGCTCGGCCGGTGCGCCCAGGATCTGCTGGAGCAGGTCCCGCGGCTTCGGATAGTCCGGACCCAACGCCTCGAGGTAGCGGTCGTGGGCCGAGAGCGACGCGACCGCGGCCTCGAAGTGGCCGGAGACGTCCACGAAGTGGCTCGGCTCCAGGTCACCGAGGATGATCACGTGCCTCGACTGCCAGGGCTCGAGCCCCTCGTCGACGAGCCCGGGGAAGATCCACCGGTTGCCGGCGTCCGCCCTGGCATCCAGGGTGGCGAGTCCCACGGCCCGGTGGTCGGCCTGGTTGACGAAGCCGCCAGGGAAGTAAGGCGCGAAAGTCGACGTGACGATGAGGTCGGGCTTGCGGGTTCGGATCTCCCGAGCAATCGCCCGGCGCAGCGGAAGGCCGTACTCGACGACTCCGTCGCGGAAGTCGTCGAGGAACTCGACCACCGTCACGCCGACCTCCTCGGCGCCGTCCCGCTCCTCCTGCTCTCGGACGGGCCCGGCCTCGTCGGGTGGCATCGTGTCGATCCCGGCCTCACCACGCGTGACGAGCAGGTAGGTCACCGTCTTGCCGGACTTCACCCACTTGTCGACCGCGGCGGCCGTGCCGTACTCGAGATCGTCGGGATGAGCGGCGACGCAGAGGACGCTCGCGAACGTTGACTCGTCCAGTGGCTGGAGCCCGTGATTGTCGGCCATGCCCCAACTATGCCCGGCGCCACCCCGCGAGACTCATCAACGCGACGTTCGTGGCGTCGGCCAGGGCGTCATCCGCGTCGGCAGCCAGGGAACGCACGAGCGACTCACGTCGAGCGCTCGTGCCCAGGTCCGGCCCGTCGGACCCGAG
This sequence comes from Intrasporangium sp., assembly GCA_036280515.1. Lineage (GTDB taxonomy): Bacteria > Actinomycetota > Actinomycetes > Actinomycetales > Dermatophilaceae > Intrasporangium. Next base: position 4,496 of record DASUQN010000166.1, read on the forward strand.
GCTGGTGAGCCGGCGAGCACGCTCGGCGAGCACCGCTGTCGTTGCCGCCAGCGACATGACCCGCAAGGCCTTGCCCGGGGTGTCGTCCGGCAGCCCCCACGGACGGGTGCCGAGCGCGGTCTCGGCCTCGGCTCTGGCCGAGGTCCCCCATGGCGTCCCGCCCACCCGCTCGAAGGCTTCCGTGTGCTCGCGAAGGCGGCTGACCAGCGTTCGCTCGACATCACGCAGGTCGATCATCTCCAGCCGATGCCGGGGCACCGGCTGCGCGTCGTGGGCCGACCAGTCGACCCGCCACCCGGTGTCACCCGACGGGCCGAACTCCGTGAGCTTCGGGACGAGCAAGCCGCCGACCGACGGCACGAAGACACACTCACCCGCCTCGGCGGCCAGCGCTGCGGCTGGGAGCGAGCACAGCGGCATACGGCTCATGTCTCCCGCTCGGGGAAGCGCGACGAACAGGGCTCGTTCACCCAGGTCACGCCACACCTCGAGGCGGCCGAGGTCACCGGCGACATGGTCGAGATCGGGGAAGGATCGGGCCAGGGCGGCACGGAGGGAGACCTCGTCGTTCCACGCAGCCGTGACCCACAGCGCAAGCCGCACGGACCCTGGGAGCTCGGACATCAGGCGCCATCGTAGGCCGCGCCCGGGGGCCGGTGAGCCGCCGCCGAGAGCCTCCGGGGGTGGCATAGGGTCTTTGCCATGAGCGATGTCCTCGCCTTGGCCGGCGTGTCCGTCAGACGAGGCGCCACGATGCTGGTCGAGGACGTGAACTGGGACGTCGAGGAGGGAGAGCGCTGGGTCATCCTCGGCCCCAACGGAGCAGGCAAGACGACGCTGCTGCAGATCGCGGCGGCCCGGATGCACCCGACGAGCGGGGTGGCGGGCATCCTGGGCGAGGTGCTCGGGGCAGTCGACGTCTTCGAGCTGCGGCCGCGGATCGGCCTCGCGAGCTCGTCGATGGCCGAGCGGATCCCGGGCGACGAGCTCGTCGGGAACGTCGTCGTCACCGCCTCCTACGGCATCCTCGGGCGCTGGCGTGAGCAGTACGACGACCTCGACTACGTGCGCACCATGGAGCTGCTCAAGGCGATGGGCGTCGACCACCTCGCGGACCGGCACTACCGCACGCTCAGCGAGGGGGAGCGCAAGCGGGTCCAGATCGCGAGGGCGCTCATGACCGATCCCGAGCTGATGCTGCTCGACGAGCCAGCAGCCGGTCTTGATCTCGGTGGGCGCGAGGACCTCGTCCGACGGCTGGGAGAGCTGGCCGCCGACACGGATGCGCCGGCTCTCGTCCTCGTGACCCACCACGTCGAGGAGATCCCACCGTCGTTCACAGACGTGCTCCTGCTCCGACGGGGCCGGGTCGTGGCCGCGGGGCCCATCCCGATCACCCTCACCGAGGAGAACCTGTCCCAGACCTTCGGTCTGCCCCTCGTGCTCGAGCGACACGGCGACCGCTGGTCGGCCCGCGCGC
>DASUQN010000167.1:0-2498 GCA_036280515.1 Intrasporangium sp.
ATCGGCACCGACGCGCACACCGTCGGCATCGACGCGATCCTCAACATCAAGGGGTTCGCGGGGGAGAAGGGCCTCGAGTACTACTCGGAGATCACGGTGGTCAACCTCGGTGCCCAGGTGCTCGTGCCCGACCTCGTCGCCCGCGCGAAGGAGGAGCAGGCCGACGCCGTCCTCGTCAGCCAGGTCGTCACCCAGAAGGACGCGCACATCCACAACACGATGCAGATGTCGGCCGCCTTCCGCGAGGCGTACCCGGCTGGGACCGTGCCCCTCCTCGTCGCCGGAGGTCCACGGTTCGAGGAGGGCTCGGAGGCTCGCCTGGGGATCGACCGGATTTTCGGGCGTGGGACCACGCCGTCGGAGGTCGCGAGCTACCTCGTCCATGCGATGTCCACGAGATGACGACCCGAAAGGCAGGCAGGACATGAGCGAGACCGCACCAGGTTCGTCGCGGGCGGAGGTGGGCAGGCGGGTCACGCACCGGCGCTACGTGCCCTACAGCCACGCCCACTACGCCGGAAACCTCGTCGACGGCGCCTACTCGCTCGCGGCGTTCGGCGACGTCGCAACCGAGATGTGCATCCAGACCGACGGGGACGAGGGGCTCTTCGCCTCCTACAGTGACGTCCAGTTCAAGGCCCCGGTCCGAGCCGGCGACGTCATCGAGATCTCGGCAGAGATCGTCCGAGTCGGCAGCCGCAGTCGCGAGATGGCCTTCGAGGTCCGGGTGGTGGGGCGTGGCAGCCCCGAGCGGGGCCCGTCCGCCGCAGACCTGCTCGAGCCACCCATCGTCGCAACCACGGCGCGTGGCGTGGTCGTCGTCCCCTGAGCGGAGCCCTCAGGCAGACGGCATACGGTAACCCCGTGCTGCGTCGCGTCGTGGGTGCCCTCGTGAGCGGGGGAGTGCTGTGCCTTGCCTTCCCCACCTTCGACGTCTGGATCGCCGCGCCTGTGTCCCTGGGCCTGCTCGCGCTGGTCCTCACCGGGGTCCGTCCCCGCGCCGGCTTCGGCCTCGGCCTGCTGGCCGGTCTCGCGTTCTTCCTGCCAACCCTGCACTGGGCGGGGGTCTACGTCGGCAACCTGCCCTGGCTCGCCCTCGCGACGCTCCAGGCCCTCTTCTTCGGCCTCGTCGGTCTCCTGTATGCCTGGGCGAGCCGGCCGGGCGCGGTCCGGCCTCTCGCCTTCGCACTGGTCTGGGTCGTGGCCGAGGGCCTGCGCGCGAGGGCGCCCTATGGCGGCTTCCCGTGGGTCAAGCTCGCGTTCTCACAGGCGGACTCGCCCTTCGGGCACCTGGCGTCGCTCGGGGGTGCGCCCTTCGTGGGGTTCGTCCTCGCGCTCGCCGGCGCGCTGCTCGCCGTGGTCGCGTCTCGCGCCCTCGGCCGTATGCCGCTCAGCTCGCTCGCGCTGCCGGCTGCCCTCGCCGTCGGGCTGGCTCTGTCGGGGCTCCTGGTACCGCTGCCAACCGAGGGGCCGACGGCGCAGTTCGTCGGTGTCCAGGGCAATGTGCCCCGACCCGGCCTCGAGTTCAACGCCGAGCGGCGCGCCGTGCTCGACAACCACGTCAACGCGACGCTCGCCGCGGTCGCCGGGGGGCAGCCAAGCCCGGACCTCTACGTGTGGCCCGAGAACGCCTCCGACATCGACCCGCTCCGCAACGCGGACGCCAAGCAGCTGATCCGCAACACCGTGGACAAGATCGGCGTCCCACTCATCGTCGGTGGCCTGCTGGAGGAGCCGGAGGGCTACGTCTCGAACGTCTCGCTCCTCTTCGAACCGGGCAAGGGCGATACCGACCGCTATGTCAAACGCCACCCCGTACCGTTCGGCGAGTACATCCCCAACCGTGCCTTCTGGCGCCTCTTCAGCGACCAGGTCGACCTGGTGCGGCGGGACTTCTATGCCGGTTCGGAGGTCGGTCTCTTCACCATCCCGACTGCATCCGGCCAGGAGATCCGGGCCGGCCTGTCGATCTGCTTCGAGGTCGCGTATGACGACATCATGCGCGACGTCGTCGACGCGGGCGCCAACGTCCTCGTCGTCCAGACGAACAACGCCACCTTCGGCTACACGGCCGAGTCGCCGCAGCAGCTGGCGATCAGCCGGCTCCGGGCGATGGAGTTCGGTCGGTCCGTCGTCCATGTGTCCACCGTCGGCCAGAGTGCCCTCATCACGCCCGACGGGACCGCGCACCAGGTCACCTCGTTGTTCACCCAGGCCGTCGTCCGCGGCGACCTGCCGCTGCGTGACTCGAAGACTCTCGCCACCCGGTTGGGAGAGGGCCCGGAGTTGGTCGCCTTGCTGGCCCTCGTCGTCGTTCTCGGGCTGAGGCTCCGCGCTCACCGTCGGGGCGGGCTCGGGGACTGACGCGCCCCTGCGCCCGCGCCTCGATCCGGGACGCGAGTGGAACGCCATCGGGCGGGTGTGCGTTGACTGGAAACACGGACGCGACGTGGCCCGGCAGGTGGCTGTCGGTGGCGGGCGCTGTTTCGCCCTACGAT
>DASUQN010000168.1:0-5525 GCA_036280515.1 Intrasporangium sp.
AGGAGCACTACACGACCGCGGTCCGGATCCGCTCGATCCTGCAGCGCAACAAGGAGCTGCAGGACATCATCGCGATCCTTGGTATCGACGAGCTCTCCGAAGAGGACAAGATCCTCGTCAACCGGGCTCGTCGGATCCAGCGCTTCCTGTCGCAGAACACCTACGTCGCGAAGCAGTTCACCGGCATCGAGGGCTCCACCGTCCCGCTGTCGGACACGGTCGAGGCCTTCACGAAGATCGCGGACGGCGAGTACGACCACGTGGGCGAGCAGGCCTTCTTCATGTGCGGTGGACTGGACGACGTCGAGCGCCAGTGGGCCGAGATCCAGAAGAACCTCTGACCCGCCGGGCGGTAGCCCATATCGGATCGCCGGCGCCGGCGCCCCTGAGGGGTGTCGGCGCCGGATCCGCGTTTTACCCGACGAACGGACGCGCCCGGCACCACGATGGGCAGGCCATCGCCTGGTGTGGTGGACTCATGACGACCGGCATCGGGCACGGCTGAGAGGTGGACATCATCGGTAGCGGGACCGGTCCGGCCGGCGCGCTCACCGGGCCCGCCCCAGCCGCCACGCGAGCGTGGCGGCGATCCAGGGGCAGGCCTGGCCGGCTCACGCTCTGCACCTCGGTGGTCGTGGTGTGGGCCCTGGCCAGAGTGCAGCTCGGCTTCGACTACGGCGACGGTGCGCACGCCGTCGGGCTCGCGATGCGGCTGGCGGACGGCGACCGACCCTTCATCGACGAGATGAACCTGCAGGTGATGGGGTCCTGGCCTGCGGTCCCGTTCGTGTGGCTGTGGATGCACACCGTGGGGACGGACGGGATCATCCTCGCCTCGAGGGTGTACTTCGTCCTGCTCAGCCTCCTCGTCGCGCACGTGTCGTGGCGCGCGATCGCACCCGTGGTCGGGCGGGGCACCGCCGCGGCCGTCATTGCGACAGCGGTCATCCCTGCCGCGTACAACCTCCCAGTCGTCAGCTACAACACGACGCCGGCCCTCCTCCTGCTCCTGGCCACCTGCGCCAGCATCGCTGCGGTCACCCGACGCATCGCCGCTTGGGCCTGGGTCGGAGGGGCCGCCCTGGCGCTCAGTGCAGTGGCCCATCCCGTCACCGCGCCGGTCGGCCTGCTCGCGGGCCTCATTGCCGTGGCTCTGCTCGGTCGCAGCCGTCTGTCCCTCTACCTCGTGGGCGGGGCGGCAGCCGTGGGTGCCGTCCTGCTGATCGTCGTGGTGACGTTCTGGGGCGGTTTCGAGGCGGTGCGTGCGACCGTCGACTTCACCGTGGAGTACCAGAGCCTGCGCCCCGATCAGGAGAGGAGGGTGCAGCATGCCGCGACGGCGTACTGGGAGTGGTTCGGCTGGGTGGTCCCTGCCGCGGCGGCTCTCTCGCTGATGGCTGCGTCACTGCCGTCGTCGCGGCCCGGGAGAGCCTGGCCGGTCTGGGTCCGTGTGGTGCTGTTCGGGGTCGCCGGTGCCCTGCTCACCGTCGCGATGCTGCGTGGCCGTCTGGACAGCGCCAGCGTCGTCTCGTGGTCCTGGACGAGCGGCTTCACCGCCACGGCGCTCGTTCTCGTCCTCGCGCTGCCCGCCACGATCCTTGCCCTCCGGTCCAGGGACCGACTCAGCCGGCAGGCGCTCATCCTCGGGCTGCCGCCCACCTTGCTCGGCATCCCGGTGATCTGGGCCATGACCTCCGCGTCTCCGGCGTGGGGCTCGACGTCGGCCGTGCTCACGCCCGGGCTCGTCGCGATCCTCACCGTGCTGCTCCGCGACCTGTCCCGCGGGTTCACCTGGGCCCTCGGGCGGCCGCTTCGGTGGCCGGCGGCTGTCCTCTCCGGCCTGGTCATCCTGCTCCTGGCCATGTCCCACACCCTGACGTCGTACCGCACACCGCCCGTCTCGGACCTTCGGACTCGGGTCACCTTTGGCATCAACGCCGGTCTGCTGAACGACGAGCGGCAGGTCCGGATCCTCGAGGCCAAGACGCGTCTCGCCCACCAGTGCGGTCGAACGGCGCTCGACTACGAGCAGCCCACCGGTCACCAGCTCGGCGAGGTCCGCATCCTGTCACCGATCATCTGGCTGGTGCGCTTCGAAGGCGCCAACCAGGCGGTCGTCGACTGGCTCACGGCTCGAGGTGCGGCGCCGGACTGCGTCCTCATCTCGAACCGGACGTGGCCCCCGTCCGCGACGCTGCTGGCGACCGACCCGTTGCTCCAGTGGATCCAGGCTCGCTACGTCCAGGTCGGCGCGGCGGACAACCTCGCGCTCCTCCATCCGGTGGACCTGCCAAGGGGGACCGGCGCCCCATAGCGTGCCCGTAGAGTGACGACATGCGTGGTCACCGCTCAGGACGCCATCGTGTCGTTGTCATCGGGTCGGGCTTCGGTGGCCTGTTCGCGACCCAGCGGCTCAAGGGGGCCGACGTCGAGATCACCCTCATTGCCCGCACGACACACCATCTGTTCCAGCCGCTCCTCTACCAGGTGGCGACCGGGATCCTGTCCGAGGGCGAGATCGCGCCCTCGACGCGGGAGGTGCTCGCCCGCCAGCGCAACGCCGAGGTGCTCCTCGGAGAGGTCACTCAGATCGACCTCACGGGCCGCACGGTCACCCACGAGTCGGTCGGACGGGCTACCGTCACGCCCTACGACACGCTCATCGTGGCTGCCGGCTCCGGCCAGTCCTACTTCGGCAACGACCAGTTCGCCCGGCATGCGCCGGGCATGAAGTCGATCGACGACGCCCTCGAGCTGCGCGGGCGGATCTTCGGCTCCTTCGAGCTCGCCGAGCTGGCGTCGAACCCGGCCGAGATCGAGCGGCTCATGACCTTCGTCGTCGTCGGTGCCGGCCCGACCGGTGTCGAGATGGCGGGACAGATCGCGGAGCTGGCCCATCGCACCCTGAGCCGGGACTTCCGCCGCATCGACCCGCACGACGCGCGGATCATCCTGCTCGACGCCGCTCCGACGATGCTGGCGTCGTTCGGGGAGCGGCTCGGCGACAAGGCGCGACGGCGGCTCGAGCAGATGGGGGTCGAGATACGCCTCGGCGCCAAGGTCGTCGACGTCGACCTGACCGGGATCGAGGTGGAGCACACCGACGGCACGCGTGAACGGATCGAGTCGCTCTGCAAGGTCTGGGCGGCAGGCGTGAGCGCCTCACCTCTCGCCGCGCACCTCGCGGAGCAGACCGGAGCGAGTCTCGACCGGGCCGGACGCATCGAGGTCCTGCCAGACCTGACGCTGCCGGGTCATCCCGAGGTGTTCGTCGTCGGCGACATGATGGCGCTCGACAAGCTGCCGGGCGTGGCCCAGGTCGCCATCCAAAGCGGCCGCTACGCCGCGGACGTGATCAAGGGGCGCCTCGTCGGCGAGCCGCCGAAGGAGCCGTTCCGGTACGTCGACAAGGGCTCGATGGCGACGATCTCCCGGTTCTCGGCGGTGGCGTCGATCGGCAAGGCGCGCTTCAGCGGCTTCCTCGCCTGGGTGCTCTGGCTTGCGGTCCACCTGCTCTACATCATCGGGTTCAAGCACCGCGTGACGACCCTGCTCCACTGGGCGATCAGCTTCCTCGGCAGTGGCCGCGCGGAGCGCGTCGTGACGCAACAGCAGGTCTTCGCCCGGACGGCGATCGAGGACCTGGGCGACCGCTTCCGTCCGGAGCTGCCCCGGGTGGCCACGGATCGCCCGCAGGAGCAGTCCCCACGGACCTCGGAGTGAACGACGCCGTATGCCGCTGAGCCAGCTCGGGCTGGCCCGCTGAGTCGGGCGCCTGGGAGTCCCGGGCCACTCGACGGGAGCGGGCGGGAGGGCTGGGGGGCAGCCCTCCCGCGAGAGGAGCTCAGCGGCATACGACCGCCGGCGTGGTCGATCAGGCGCGGACGAGGCGCTCCACGGTGGCGCCGAGACGTGGGAGCGCGGCAACCACCTGCTCCTTGGCCTTGCCCCGCAGCGCGTTGTAGACCTTCTTCGCCGAGGTGTGGGACGTGGCTTCCGCCTTGGCATCCGTGACGGCGAGGAGGGCGTCGGCCGCCTCCTGGGAGCGAGCCTGCAGGTGGGCGGCGAACCCGGCGTCGCCCTTGCTGGCCCAGAAGGGGTCGAGGGCCGCCGCGAACTGGGGCAGCAGACGGTCGGTGGCGCTCGGGACGAAGTCGCCGCCGAGCTTCCGGGCGGCGGCGTAGCCGGCCTTGACGGCCGCGCCGCCGAGGCCCGACTTGTCGGCGACCTCGGCATCGATGACCTCGGTCAGGGCGGCCACGGCGGCCGGTCGACGGGTCTGGTCGAGGAGGGCGTCGGACACGGCAGTGCTCACTGGTTGGCTCCTTGGAGTTGGTGATGGAGGGAATCGTGACGTTCGCGACGGCGACCACAGCAACCCGTGTCGGCCGGACGACATCGCGTACGGAGCATCCTGTCAGAGGCACTAAACTGCCAAGCACATCCCCACGACTCGGAGGAACACGTGAGTTCGCTCAAGGTTGAGATGGTTGCTGCCGACCGGAAGGTCTGGGAGGGCGAGGCGAAGCTGGTGCGTGCTCGCTCGATCGCCGGTGAGCTCGGCATCCTGCCCGGCCACACGCCCCTGCTCGGCGTTCTCGTCGAAGGCGACGTCACGATCGAGGCCCTTGACGGGGCTCGGTCCACGGTGACCGTTGACGGCGGGTTCCTCTCCGTCGACTCCGACGTCATCACCATCGTCGCCGAGCACGTCGACGCCTCGTCGATGCACACCACCAGCAACTGAGGTCCACCAAGTGCCGTCCGTTCTCGTCTCCACCGAGATCGTGATCGGCCTGCTCCTGGTCATCGCGCTGATCGTGCTCGGAGCCACCTACCTGCGCCGGCGCTACATCGCCGGTGGCCAGCAGCTCACCCTCTGCGGCTACCGCGCCAGCGGCTCCGACCGCTGGCACCTCGGCCTCATGCGCCTGGCAGACAACGCCCTCGAGTGGTACACGCTCGGGGGCGTTTCGCCGCGCCCGAAGCGGCGCTGGCAGCGCCAGGCCCTGCTGCTCGAGGCGCCGCGGCTGATCCCGCCGGAGGAGTCGCTGGCCCTGCTGCCCGACGCCTATGCCGTCGTCTGCACCGACCAGCACGAGACCTTCGAGCTCGCGCTGCAGGGCCCGGACTACACCGCCGTGCGGTCGTGGCAGGAGGCGGCGCCGCCCGGCTACAACGTCAACGTGGCCTGACTAGCGCCTCTTCTTCTCCGGCTTGGCGACCCGGCCACCGCCCGGCTGCCAGAGGACGTCGCCGCCGATCGGCAGGTTGGCAATCCGGGCCAGGATGAAGAGCAGGTCGGACAACCGGTTGAGGTACTTGGCGGTGAGGACGTTGACGCCCCCGACGCCGCGCTCGGCACCCGGCCGGTCGCCGTGAGCCTCGATCGCTGCCCAGGCCGAACGCTCCGCCCGCCGCACGATGGTCGTGGCGAGGTGCAGGTAGGCGGAGCCGGGGGTCCCGCCGGGGAGGATGAAGGAGCGCAGCTTCTCGAGGCGCTCGAGGTAGTGGTCGCAGTCCCG
>DASUQN010000169.1:0-4006 GCA_036280515.1 Intrasporangium sp.
CGCGGCGGCAGTCCACAACGGGTAGTCCGGCGCCGGGATGAGCACCTCGTCGCCGTTGTCCAGCAGCCCCTGCATCGCCATGACGATGAGTTCGCTGACGCCGTTGCCGAGGTAGATGTCCTCGATGTCGACACGCGGGAAGTCGCGGACCTCGTAGTGCTGCGCGATGGCCCGTCGGGCGCTGACGATCCCCTTGCTGTCGCTGTAGCCCTGCGCGGTCGGCAGCGCCTGGATGACGTCGACGAGGATGTCCTCGGGCGCCTCGAACCCGAAGGGCGCCGGGTTGCCGATGTTGAGCTTGAGGATGCGATGCCCCTCGTCCTCGAGTCGCTTGGCCTCGGCGAGCACCGGCCCGCGGATCTCGTAGCAGACCGTCGCGAGCTTCTTCGACTGGGAGACCAAACGCATTCGTACAGGTTCTCAGGTGGTCGCCGCAGTGGTGCCGTGATTCTCGTCATGTGGCCTTCCCGCGTGGCGGAGTCACCAGGTGTGGCCGTATGCCGCTGAGCTCGGCGGGTGCCTCAGTGCAGGAGGCACGCCAAGGAGTTGGCCTCACTCGTGGCCGTGAGTCGGACGCCGATGTCACCGCTCGGGGGGCTGACTCGTGCCGTCAGCTCACGGCCGGCCTCGAACGCATACAGCACCGCCGTGCCGCCCTCCTGCTCTGCCCGCGCCCAGCCGAATGCCCGGAGCCACGTCTCGATGTCGTCGACGGACGGTCCGGTGAGGGAACCCCACGTCAGCTCGGCCCATCCCTCGTCGGTGATGCCGCACGGTGAGCGAGAGCTCGCGCCGAGCGGCGGGAACTCCCGCCCGACGTCGCGGATGCGGGCCATCATGGCGTCGTGGGCCGCAACGTCATCCTCGGCGACTCTGGCCGTCAGGGCCCAGATCGCGAAGGCGATCAGCGCCAGGACCGGCAGCGCCAACAGGAGCCAGCCACGGCGGGCGCGTCGCCTCGGGACGTTGGTCGCCGTCGTCGCCCAGCCCGAACCGGCTCCGGGGAAGCCCGATCCGGGCTCGGAGGGCGAGGTCCGCGAACGCACGCGGCCATCATTCCGCACGGGGGTCGGGGTCAGGGGCCGGCTGAGGTCGAGGATTCCCGACCACTCGACCCGCCGCGCCCAGCGCAACCCGCTCCACGCCAGGACGACCGCGGCGACCACGGTGATGGGGACTCCGATCGCCGTGGTGGTCAGGCCGAGACTGTAGCCGTCGGGCAGCTGCGCAAAGCACAGGACCGTCGCCACCACGGCCAGCCAGCGCTCGAGTGCATCAGAGAACAACGCCGTCCCAAGGGTGGCGGCGAGCAGGGGAAGGGCCCAGAGGAAGTACCAACCGAGGAAGACCGGCGCGAGGACGATCAGGGCGAGGAAGGCCCAACCGGCCGCCCGCACCACCCGGGCGCGCTCCGCTTCCGCTCCTTCCACTCCCTCCACGCGCTCGACCGTCCCGGCCGGCTTCGCCATCCCCAGCCAGACGAGGATGAGGATGACCGCAAGCAGGATGAGACCGACGGCGCGTGCCACAGAGATCGCGGAGTCGCGCCACTCGGGTCGGCCGACGACGTGGCCGAGGGCGCCGACGGCCATCCCCAGGCCGGTCGGCAGGGAGGTCCACTGTTCGTTGCGGCCGGTCGTGTCGCCCGGGTTGAGCCAGGCGAACCCCAGGCCGGACGCCCGGCTGACGAGGGCCATGGGGATCACCGCCGCCACGCCGGTGAGCGCCAGGCCGGACAGTACCTCCCGCGGCCTGAGCGACGCCCGCCACGGCTCGCCGGGGTCGCCGGTGTCGTCGACCCCGAGCCGGGTGGCGGCCATGTGGCGGGCCCAGATGAGCGCGATGAAGGGCAGTGCGATCACTGCCGTGACCTTGACCATGGCGCCCAGGGCGACGACGAGCACGGCGCGGACGAGCAGGCCGCGCAGGGCCAAGGCGAAACCGGCGACGACCGCAGCCACCATGACGGCGTCGTTGTGGGCACCGCTGACGAAGTGTGCCCCGACGAGCGGTGCCGCCACGGCCAGCCAAGCCGCGGTGGGCCGCGACGTGCCGACCCGGCGGGCGATGGCCGATACCGCCCACGCCATGACGACGACCCCGACCACGGCGACGAGGCGGAGCAGGAGCAGCGCCACCCAGAGCCGGTCACCCGCCAGGGTGGCCGCGGCCCGCGCGATGAGCAGCCAGACCGGTCCGTAGGGAGCCGGCGTGTCGAGCCAGGTGGGAGCGGTCGACGCCGCCCATTCCGACCCCAGGTCACGCACTCCGTGCTCGTACGGGCTGAGGCCGTCCGCCCACAGCGCGCCCTGCGCGGCATAGGAGTAGAGGTCTCGACTGTAGAGCGGGACCGATGCGAGCAGGGGCGCGAACCACAGGCCCGCCGTCACCCACCACCACCGCTCCGTCACGGGCGCCGGGCGCAGCCGCCACCACGCGAGGACGAGCACCGCCATGGCCACGATGGAGACGGTGGCGGCCAGCGGTGATCCGCCCGTCTCGGCCGTGGGTGAGAGGCCGGGCCAGAGGATCCGCGTGTGCAGCTCGGGCCTCGACCCGGACCCCCAGGACGACGCCGCGAGCGCGACCGCCGCTGCGACGCCGACGAGGCGCCACGCAGTGGGCTCTCGAGTGGATGACGGCTCTGGCGCCTCAGCCATGGGTGATCGGCTCGTCACCCCACGCGAGGAGCCGCCAGCCGGCATCGGGGTCGCCTTCGAGCGTCAGGACCAGGGTGTTGTCGACCCGGCGCGTCTCGAGGAAGGCCGGCTCGAGACCGACCGTCGCCGCGACCCAGACCCGCATGGCGGCGCCGTGGCTGACCGCGACCGCGGACTCGTGCCCGTCGCCCGCGATGCGCCGTATCGCGGCCTCGTAACGAGCCATGAACCCGATGCCGGAGTCCCCGCCCGGGATGGTGTGCTCGGGGTCCGCGCGCCACCGCTTGACGGCGTCGACGAAGGGTCCCCACTCGGTCGACATCTCGTAGTCGCCGGCCTGGATCTCCCGCAGGCCGGGGAGCACGACCACGCCGAGCCGGAGCGCGGAGGCCAGCGGCTCGGCCGTCTGTTGCGCCCGGATGAGGTCGGACGTGTAGATCGCGCCGAGGTCCTCCCCGGAGAGCCGCTCGGCGAGCGCCCGGGCCTGGTTCCGGCCGGCCTCGGTCAGGTCCAGGCCCGGGACGGCCGTGTCGAGCTGGCGGGCCACGTTGGCGTGGGTCTCGCCGTGCCGGACGAGGAAGAGCCGCATGGTCATTCGTCCTTGTCGGTGACGCCGGTGAGGCACTGGACCGTGGCCGGGTCGACCTCCTGGTCGGAGTAGAAGCTGGCCGCCTCGACGGGCACGGTGTCGCCGGCCGGGAGGTGGAGGTCGAGCTCATGGACGGTGAGCAGCGTGGCGTCGGCGGACGATACGAGCGAGATCGCGACGGTGATGTCGAGCTGCTCCCCCGTCTCGTTGGCGAGGGTCCCTCGATAGCTCCACACGCCGCCCGACTGGTCGCAGGAAGTCGTCGTGAGCAGCTCGCCGAGGTCGAAGAGTCCGCCGGTCCCCGCGGCGGTGGTGCCCACCGACTCCGGTCCGGTCGGCATCGCAGTGATCGTCGGCTGGATCGGGACGCTGATGGTGCCCACGTCGGTCGGCGGCTCGGGCTGACCGCAGCCGGCCACCCCGACGAGGGCGATGGCCGCGAGAGCCAGCCCAGCGGCATACGTCTTCGGCGTGCGCACGTGGCCATTCTGCACTGTGCCGACACACCCGACCGATGAGGAGGTATGCCGCTGAGCGCGCTCCCAGCGCACAGGAGCGTCAGGCGGGCAGGAGGACGCGAGCCGCAAAGCCTGCAGCGATGATGACCATTCCGGCGGCCAGGGCCACCCAGTCGGCGAAGCGCCACGGCGCGTGAGAAGCCCAGGTGCGACGCCGGGCCTCGGCGAAGCCGCGGGCGTCCATGGCCAGGGCGAGGTTCGCGGCCTGGCCGAGCGCGCCGATGAGCAGGCCGCCGGTG
>DASUQN010000170.1:0-2264 GCA_036280515.1 Intrasporangium sp.
GCCATCGCGAGGATGGCGTAGCGGGCCCCGGCCTGGAACTTCGTGATGAGGACGACGAACAGGACCACGGCGCACATCACGGCGCCGAGCCCGTTGATGACCCGCGAGCGCTGCATCCGGCGACGCACGGCCTGGTCCCGCTCGAGACGCAGGTGACGGGTCCAGTGCCGCACCATGCCGGTCTGGCTGAGGGTGAACGAGACGAAGACGCCGACGATGTAGAGCTGGAGGAGCGCGTTGACGTCGGCCCGGAAGACCACGACGAGGAACATCGCCGCAGCGGCGAGGATGAGGATCCCGTTGGAGAAAGCGAGCCGGTCGCCGCGGGTGTGCAGCTGGCGGGGCAGGTAGCCGTCCCTGGCGAGGATCGAGCCCAGCACCGGGAAGCCGTTGAATGCGGTGTTCGCGGCGAGGAAGAGGATCAGGCCGGTGACGATCGAGACGAAGACGACACCGAGGTCGAAGTCGGCGAAGACCGCCTGCGACAGCTGCCCGATCGCCGTGTGCTGGACGTAGTCGTCGCCCACGGGTATGCCGTCGCGCACCAGCTGCGTGGCCGGGTCGTCGGCGATCTTGACCCCGGTCCACTGGCTCAGGGTCACGATCGAGGCGAGCATCGTCACGGACAGGATCCCCATGAGCAGCAGGGTCGTGGCGGCGTTGCGGCTCTTCGGCTTCCGGAAGGCGGGCACCCCGTTGGAGATCGCCTCGACGCCAGTGAGGGCCGCACACCCGGAGGAGAACGCGCGGAGCAGGAGGAACGCGGCCGCGAGGCCGGTCACGGCGTCGGTCCCCGCTTCGGGCAGGAGCGTCAGGTCGGCGCTCTCGGAAAGCGAGAGCGTGCCGGTGAAGTGCTGGAAGAAGCCGTAGGCGCCCATGCCAAGGATGGCGACCATGAACAGGTAGGTCGGCAGCGCGAATGCCGTTCCCGACTCGCGAACTCCGCGCAGGTTCATCGCGGTGATCAAGGCGATGACACCGACCGCCAGGGGCACCTCGTTGCCGCGCACGAAGGGCAGCACCGTCCCGGCGTTCTGGATCCCGGACGAGACCGACACGGCCACGGTGAGGACGTAGTCGACGAGCAGTGCGCTCGCCACGGTGAGTCCGGCCTTGGGCCCGAGGTTGACGTTGGCGATCTCGTAGTCACCGCCACCGGACGGATATGCGTGGACGTTCTGCCGGTAGGACGCGACGACCACCAGCATGACGAGGATGACCGCGACAGTCACCTGCCAGCTGTGCGTCACCGCGAAGGCGCCGCCCGCGAGGCCGAGCATGAGCATGATCTCGTCCGGCGCGTAGGCGACCGACGACAGGGCGTCGCTCGCGAAGACGGGGAGCGCGATGCGCTTGGGCAGCAGCGTCTCCCCGAGCCTGTCGCTGCGCATCGCCCGACCGATGATGACGCGCTTCCAGAGCGAACCAGTTCCTGGCACGGAGGACACTGTATGCCGCTGGGCGGGGGTGCGTGGTCACGCAGGCCGGGGCCTGTGGCTGGGTGTAGCGTCGCGATCGTGCACTTCGTCATCATGGGCTGCGGGCGAGTCGGCTCGACCCTGGCTCGCATGCTCGGTTCACACGGCCACGACGTCGCCATCATCGACCAGGACGCATCAGCCTTCCGGCGGCTCGGCACCTCGTTCGAGGGGCAGACGGTCACGGGCATCGGCTTCGACCGGGACACGCTCATGGCTGCCGGCATCAAGGGCGCCTACGCCTTCGCTGCCGTCAGCAGCGGTGACAACTCGAACATCCTCGCAGCGCGCGTCGCGCGCGAGACGTTCGGCGTCGAGCACGTCGCCGCCCGCATCTATGACCCCCAACGGGCCGCGGTCTACCAGCGCCTCGGCATCCCGACGGTCGCCACCGTGAAATGGACCGCCGACCAGATGATCCAACGCCTGCTGCCCTCCGGGGCGATGCCGGAGCTGACGGACCCGAGCGGCCAGGTCGTCATCGCCGAGGTCCCCCTGGCCGAGGAGTGGATCGGTCGGTCCCTGACCGAAGTCGAGGCCAGGACCGGCGCGCGCGTCGCCTACCTCACCCGTCTGGGCCAGGGTGAGCTCCCTCGTCCCGACACGGTGGTCCAGCAGGGTGACCTCGTCCACCTGGCCCTCATGCGAGACGAGCTGGCGCGGGTCGAGCGCATCTGCGACCAACCACCCGTGCTCCATTGACCATCATCCGCGCGCCCTCGCCCTGGCAGACGTAGGTTTGGTGCGAAGGCTCAGCTTCGCTTGAGGAGAGATCAGATGCGCGTC
>DASUQN010000171.1:0-3201 GCA_036280515.1 Intrasporangium sp.
GAGGGTCGCGAAGAGAGTGGGCGTGTCCACGCCGTTGCGGTGTGTGACGGACGGTGTCGTGTCGGTTGACATGAGACGGCTTTCTCTTGGGTTTGCTGGTGGTGTTCCTCACGCGGGTGCGCTGAGGGATGCATGCGTCTGAGGTCCCACACGGGCACCCGCCGCACGTGGGAGTGGCCGAGCGTGCAGCTCCCCGGCCAGGTCATCGATCGCGACGGCGAGGTCGCGCTGGAGCGCCACGAACGTCTCCTGCTCCGGGAACGTGGCGAGCGCCACGGTGATCTCGAAGATGCGGGCGGACATCCGGTCCCGGTGGAACTCGTAGGCGGCCAGGGCCGGGACCTCGAGGGAGGGGCAGCGCAGAGTCGTGTCGACGGCCTGCGCCAGCAGCTCTGCGTCGCGCAGCGCGTCGCTGATGCCGTGGCCGGTGATCGCGTCACGGTGATAGCCCGCATCGCCGACGAGGGACCAGCCCGGACCGAACGGCTTGCGGAAGTGGTTCGGCATCCGGAGCATGCCGCGCACCGGCGACCGCTGGTCTTCCGGTGCCAGCCTCGTGGCCAGCCCGGGGACGTGGTCGGACAACACCGCCGCGAGGGAGTCATCCGGCGTGTGGTGCCTGCGGCGGTAGCGTCGGGCCAGGCTCTCCGTGGTGATCGCCCAGACGCAGGCCTCGCCGCGGTGGGTGGGGAAGACACCGGCGAACACCCCGTCGGCCAGGTGGTACTCGATCGCCTCCCACTCGCCGGAGTAGTAGGCGTACTGGCAGGCACCCGAGCTCGGCCGCACGATGGTCGGCTGGGCGTCCACGGAGCGCGCGATCCGCGAGCTGAGGCCGTCGGCTCCGACGACGTGGCGCGCGTGCACCTCCATCGGCCCTGACCCGTCGTGGCCCCGGACACCGACGACGCGCCCGGCTGCGTTGCGGAGGACGCCATCGACGGAGACCCCGGCCCGGAGGCGGGCTCCTGCGGTGAGCGCCGCCCGCTGGAGGATGTCATCGAGGACGTAGCGGCGAGGCGCCATGACGAAGTCGACGCCGTAGCGGTCCTTGATGGTGCGAGACAGGAACCCGAGGGCGCTGGTGAACTCGACCAGCCGCAGCCGCGGAGCGCCGCTCTCGACCAGGTCGCTGACCACGCCGAGCCTGCCCAGCTGGACCATCCCGGAGCGCGGGATGACGTGCGTCGAGATCGTGTCACTCGGGAAGTCAGCTCGGTCCACCATGACGACGTCGTGCCCGGCCCGAGCCAGGTGCGTGGCGGTCGCGGCCCCGGCGACGCGGGCTCCGACGACGACAACGTCGGCGGTGTCGACCCGCGCCGCGGCAGGTGCTGTGGCCGGGTGGGTTCGGCTCATGGTTGCCCTTCCTCGGTCTGAGGAGACAACCGTGCGCCGACCGGGCGGTCAGGTCGTGGACTGGCTGTGCACTTGTGGTGGATCGTTCGTGGACTCATCCTCCGCGAGGAAGGCGTCGAGCTCGCGCAGGAACTGCGCCCAGGCCGGCTCGTCGGGCTGCATCAGGTGGTTGCGCGTGTCGAGGGGGACGAGGCGGCTGCCCCTGATCCGCGTGGCGTACTCGCGCCCCTGGCTGAACGGGATCCGGACCTCGTTCCGCCCGTGCAGGATCAAGGTGGGAACCGTCACCTTCGTGGCCGCATCGCGCACGTCCATGTTGACCGAGACGTCGTTGAGCCGCAGCGCATTCGCGGCCGAGGTCGTGCGCCGCATCAGCGCGGCGAAGTCGCTCCACAGCTGCGGGTCGGCGTCGGGCATGAAGGTCGACGAGAAGTAGAGACGGAACGACGGGTCGTCCCGGCCCCAGCCGATCCGGATGAGCTCGGCCTGCATCTCCGCCTCACGGCGCTCCTCGGCCGTGCTCGCCCGAGCCAGACGTCCGACCACGAAGGCGCCGACGAGGATGAGGCGGCTGACCCGCTCGGGATGCCGGACTGCGTACTCGACCGCCACTGGACCGCCCTGGGACAGCCCGAGCAGCGGAAAGCGCTCGAGTCCCAGCTCGTCGACCACCGTCTCGAGATCTCGCACGAACGCCTCGAAGGAGATGTCCTCGGGGTCCTGGTCCGACAGGCCGCAGCCGCGCTCGTCGTAGCGGACGAAGGTCCGCCCCCGGGAGAGTCCCTCCATCCAGTGCCGCCACACCGGACTGTCCCACTCGTAGTCGAGGTGCGTCATCCAGTGAGCCGCGCGCACGAGCGGCGGGCCGTCGCCGACCGTCGCATAGGCGATCCGGACGCCGTCGGCGGCCTGGCAGAAGCCGATGCGCTGTTCGAGACGCCGCGGAGCCGGGTCGACGGTCCCGGCTCCCGGCGCCCTCGCGGCCGGAGCGCCATCGACCTCGACGTCGGCGATCCACCGGTAGCCCCGTCCATGGACCGTCTGGATGACCCGCTGCAGCTCGCCGTCATCGCCGACCGCCCGGCGGGCCGCCTTGATCCGGCTCGTCAGTGTCGACTCGCTGACGAACCGATCGCCCCACACCGCGTCGAGCAGCTCCGTCTTCGGCACGACCCGCTCCCGGTGGAGCACGAGGTGCGTCAGGACGTCGAAGACCTGCGGCTGGACATGAACCGGCTCCCCGCCCCGCTCGAGGAGGAACCGGTCCGTGTCGAGCAGGACGTCCCCGAAGGAATACCTCATGACGTCGCGTACTCCGTCCCGGCCGCATCCTCTGCGAGGAAGGCATCCACCTCGCCGAGGAACTGCGCCCAGGCCGGCTCGTCCGGAACCATCAGGTGGTTGCGTGTGTCGAGGGGGACGAGCCTGCTGCCGCGGATCAGCGAGGCGTAGGCGACCCCCTGGCTGAACGGGACCCGCTGGTCGTCCCTCGCATGGAGGATGAGGGTGGGCACATCGAGCTCTGCAGCCGCGGCGCGAACGTCCATCTCGAGATGGGCGTCGAAGATCCGAACGGCGTTCTCGGCAGACGTCGTCCGGCGCATGAGCTCCGCAAAGTCCGACCACAGCTGAGGCGGCACGTCCGGCATGAACAGCGACGAGAAGAACAGCCGGAAGGAGTGCTCGTCGCGACCCCAACCGAGGCGGATCAGCTCACGCTCCATCTCGTACTCCGCCCGCTTTCCCGGGGTCTTGGCCAGGCGGCCGCCCTTGACGAAGGCGCCCACGAGGATGAGCCGGCTGACCCGCTCCGGGTGGCGGTGGGCATAGGCCACCGCGACC
>DASUQN010000172.1:0-2437 GCA_036280515.1 Intrasporangium sp.
GGCCGTACTTCGCTCCGACCTTGACGACCTTGACGACCGCCTTGCCCTTGCCTGCCATCTGCTGACTCCTCGTGGTCGGCTGCCTCTGGGCAAAACCCTAGTCTGGCCGCATGCCCACACCCGATCCGACGGAGGCCGGCAGAGTCGACGCCCACGGAGACGGCCTCGCCGAGAGCGACGTTCTCGAGTCGCCGTACCTCCAGGTCCGAGCGTGGGTCGACGGCGCGCTCGCTGCCGCAGCCTCGTGGGTGGAGGGGTCCGAGCCGATGGCGATGTCTGTGGCGACGGTCGATCCGACCGGCGCCCCCAACGTGCGGACGGTGCTCATGCGCTTCTTCGACCAGCGCGGGCCGGGCTTCGTGACGAACCTGCAGTCGACCAAGAGCGTTGAGCTCGCAGCGAACCCGCGGATCGCGGCCGGGCTCACCTGGCCGGTGATCCACCGGGCGATCCGGTTCCGGGGGGTGGCCGAGCCCGTGAGCAGGCAGGAGGTCGCGGAGTACTTCGACTCGCGTCCCTACGGCTCGCGACTGTCGGCGTGGGCGTCCGAGCAGTCGCGGCCAGCCTCGGGCCGAGAGGAGCTCGAGCGCCGCTGGCACGAGGCGCTCGCGCGCTACCCGGACCGCGGGGAGCATGGAGACGTGCCGGTCCCCGACTTCTGGGGCGGCTTTCGGATCCGGTGCGACGAGGTGGAGTTCTGGGCTGGTCGCCAGAACCGCCTCCACGACCGGCTCGTCTTCACCCGATCCGGTGACGGGAACCTGGCCGACGCCGGCTCATGGACGCTGTCCCGACGCCAACCCTGAGCGGGTCGGTCGCGACGGACGTGGGACAGCGGCGCGTACTGCACCCTCGACGGGGGTGGGGCAAGGAACAGGGCAGCCCGAACTCGTCGGACTGCCCTGGTTCATCCCTGGGTGTGGGTGGGGACGCGACTATCGCGTGGCCACCTCACACGTTCCGGAAGAAATCACTTCTCGGATCACCTCCTTCCGTGGCTCTTGCACGACCGTACGTCGCGCTGCCAGCGGGCGCCAAGTGGTTTTGCACAGGCGTTTCGGCGCGACCGGGCTCGAAGGTCGTGACGGACGCAGGCGCCACGGTGTCATCACGCGACCGGGAGCGTCCAACGAGAGCGAGCAGCACCGGCACCTCGACGTAGACGTGGGGGAGCGTGACGGCGTCGTGGAGCACCGCCCCACTCGCGTAGTCACTGACGAGCAGGACCGCAAGGAGGGCGGCGGCCAGGAAGCCGATCGCCCACACGCGCGCACCCGTGAGCCACGGCAGCCGATCCTCGAGATCCGCGCCGGCGTCCGGTGCGTATCGAGGGAAGAACACCACCCAGATGAGCAGGTGCATGGTCTGGAGGAAGGCGAAGACCGCGAAGAGTCGCATGCCCAGCGTGGTACCGGCCATACCGGGAGGCACGGTGCCTTCGATGACGGCGTGGCCGTCCTCGACGAGGCTGCGCACCACGGCGGTGTCTGTCCCCAGCCAGGCATCGGTGGTCCCGAGGAGGATGGCCAGCGGGATGATCGTCGCCCATGCCAGCTGCACCAGCCGGAACATCCGCCGCGATCTGGCAGAAGGCAGCCTCCGCGACCAGTCCCAGAGGAAGGCGAGCACGGCGAGGAGGTGCACGTGTGCCAGCACGAGGAAGTGATGGTCCGGCCAGACCAGCGACGCCGTCGCAGCCAGTCCGGTCAGTGCCCACGCGACTCTCCTGCGCCTGGCCGCCATGACCCGGGCGATGGCCCAGCCGACGATCGCGTAGCCGAGGACGACCTCGGCCACCTGCGCAGATCGACCGACGAGCCCGACGAGGAGCCGGCTCACGACAGCGCCGACGAGGAGCAGGGCCAGTACCCCGAGGAACCGGCGCCCCAGTCCGAGAGCCAGACCGGAGTAGCGGCCCGCGACGTAGCGCAGCTCGAGGATGGCGTGCAGGACCCCGAGAAGAATGACCCCGACCACCACGGTCGCGACCGACGAGGCGAGCGTCGCGGCGAGGACGCCAGCCGCCGTGGCGACGAACCCCAGCAAGAGGACGGTCCCACGGGGACCCGACAACGCGGGTCCCGGAACCGTCACGTCACCCACCCCGCCGTCGGCTGGGAGCGAGCCCAGCGGCACACAGCGGGCCGGGAACGTTTGTGCTGCTGAGTCCGGCCACAGCGCCATGGTTGGCCGCCGTCGGGTGCCGGAGCGAGCGCAGATGCGCAATCGTTAGGCCCTCGTGGCACGTCCGATACCGCTGAGCACGGGGACCGCCCGGGTGTCTGACCACAGTGTGGCCACGGCCGGAACGACGCCCCCGGGAGCCGTAATGTGCGAAGGATGACCGTGCCTGACGAGGCAGGGACGCGCGGGACGCTGCGGGCCATCGCGCTGTCGGCCTACGGGCCGACGCTGCTCGGCTCCACGGGCACCGGCG
>DASUQN010000173.1:0-3124 GCA_036280515.1 Intrasporangium sp.
TCACCTACCCCACGAACGGCAACAGGCGAATCCGACACGGATCTACCAAGAAATGACTTCCCGATCGTGGCGCGGCAACGCAGGCTCGCGGGAGGTGTCCAGCCGCTCGCGTTCAGCGGCGGCCAGCCAGGGTGAGACTCCCGACGAGGGCAGCAGCGGTGATCGAGCCGAGGAGGGCCAACGTCGAATAGTCCCATCGGGCCATGGCCAGACCGGAGCTCGCGCCACCGACCACGGCCGCGACCGCCATGCCCGCCTCGCCCAGGCTCTCGCGGTTGGGACGGTCGGCTGGGGCAACGCCGTGGATCAGGAGGGCACTGCCCGAGACGAGGCACCCGCTCCAGCCCAGACCGAGGAAGACCATGGCGAGAGCGAGCGTGATCGTCGAGTGGGCGGCTGCTGTCGCAACGCAGCATGCCAGCACGAGGACCGCCGCCGAGCCGGCCGCCGTCTGCCGGGCGCCGAGCCGTTCCGTGAGCCAACCGCTCAGGGCAGACGGCCCGAACATCGCGGCGATGTGGGCGCTGATGACGACTCCGATGACCCACAGGCCTCCCCCGAGGTGAGCCAGGTGTATCGGGGCCATCGTCATCACGCCGACCATGACGAGGTTGCCGACGGCGAGCACCGCGAGGCCCGCCACCCCCTCTGTACTCCGACCCGGGATGTCGAGCCGTCGCGCCCGCGAAGACGGTCGATCGCTCCCGGGGTCCAGGGCGACCGGTGGCAGCGCGCGCCGAGTCCGGAGGATGACCGCCATCCCGGCCACGTACACGGCGGCCGCGACGACGTAGGAGCCGACGAGCGGCGACACGTCGAACCGCCCGGCCAGCACACCGCTGGGGAGCATGAGGTTCGGCCCGAGGACGGCTCCGACGGACGTCGCAACGAGAACCGAAGCCATGGCACGCGGGGCCGGCCGGACGGGATCCAGCTCCGCCGCCGCATAGCGGGACAGCATGACGGCCGTATTGCCCGCCCCGAGGAGCAGGCTGCCGAGAAGGATGAGCCCGAGCACGCCGCTCAGGCCGCCCCACCCCATCGCGAGACACCCAACCGCGGCCGCCCCCGCTCCGACGGCGAGGGCAGAAGCCCGACCCCGCCGGCGCGTCCACGCCGCCAAGCCGAGCGCACTCGTTCCGGCGCCGACGACAAGCAGCGCCTGCGGCAGACCTCCGGCCGCATCCGACCCTGCGACCTCACGGGCGAGCAGCGCTGCCGCGCCGCCGGCGAGGGACTGGGACAGACCACCGAGCGCCGCGAAGACGCGCAGGCAGCGGAGCCCCCTGCGGTCCGTCACCTGGGCGCCTTCGCGGGGTTCGATCGTGGTCCCGACTGACATGCGATCTACGCTAGAGAGGCTGGTCATCGCGATGAAGGGCCTCGTGACGGTTCTGCGGGCCCTCTGCTTTCCGTGTGGAAGGAGCAAAGGCATGAAGGCTTTCGACGCGGTGCCGCTCGACCAGACGGACTGGGCGATCGTGCGCGAGCTCCAGCAGGACGGCAGGCTGTCGTTCAAGGAGCTCGGCAAGCGGGTCCACCTCTCGGGTCCCGCCGTCGGAGAGCGGGTGCGACGGCTCGAACGGGAGGGTGTCATCGTCGGCTACGGGGCACGCATCGACGCTGCCCGCGCGGGGCAGCCGATGCTCGCCTTCATCGAGTTGAGGTGCCGGCCCGCCGACTGCCTGCTCCGAACGACGACGTCGGACGACTATCCCGAGCTCGTGGAGGTGCACAAGCTCTCCGGCGAGCACTGCACGATGCTCAAGGCGCGCACGTCGAGCCTGTCTCACCTCGAAGGCCTCGTCGAGAGGCTCGGGGCGCACGGGGAGCTGCGAACCCACATCGTGCTGTCGACGCCCTACGACGGCCGGCCGGACGAGCCGTCCGCGCCCGAGCGGCCGGTCACGTCCTCTGAGGGATGGGGTCCTCGCCCCGGTTGAGCTCCCAGCAGCCGCCGCTGCGCCCCTTGTGTGTCTTACGCCGTAAGGCTACTCTGGCCGCACACCAGTCTTACGACGTAAGGGGGATGGCATGCGCGCCATCGTGCAGGGGAAATACGGCTCGACGGACCAACTGCACCTGCGAGATGTACCTGAGCCGACGCCCGGCGCCGGAACGGTCCGGGTCCGCGTCCGGGCGGCAGGCGTGGACCAGGGGACGGTGCACCTGATGACCGGGCTGCCGCTCCTGATGCGGCCCGCGGTCGGATTCCGCGGACCGCGTCAGCCGACGCCGGGACTCGCGCTCGCAGGAGTCGTCGACGCGGTCGGCGAGGGCGTCTCCGGCCTGTCGCCTGGGGACGAGGTCGTCGGGACAGGAAGGGGCACCTTCGCCGAGCTCACCATCGCCCGGGCCGACCGGCTCGTGGCCAAACCCGCCGCGCTCTCCTTCGAGGAAGCGGCCGCCCTGCCGGTGTCCGGGGTCACCGCTCTCGAAGGCGTCAAGGACGTCGGTCGGGCGGCAGCCGGTCAGCGGGTCCTCGTCATCGGGGCGTCTGGCGGTGTCGGCTGCTACGCCGTTCAGATCGCCAAGGCCCTCGAGACGGACGTGACCGCGGTCGCGAGCGCCGCCAAGCTCGACCTGGTCCGCGACCTCGGCGCGGACCACGCCATCGACTACGCCGCGGGTGAGCTCGCCGAGACCACGAGGGACATCGGCCCCTTCGACCTCATCATCGACACCGGCGGCAACCGCTCGGTCCGCAGCCTGCGTCGGTTGCTGACCCCGCGCGGCACCCTCCTCATCATCGGGGGAGAGGAGGGCACGGGACGCGTGCTCTCCGGCATCCAGCGCATGGTGGGGGCCGCGCTGCTCTCGCCGTTGGTCCGGCACCGCATGCCCTTCTTCATCGCGAGCGACAAGGCGGCTCCGCTCCAGTCGCTGCTCGGCTTCGTCCACCGCGGGCTGGTCCGGCCGGTCGTGGACGAGGTCTTCGAGCTCGCCGACGCCGCCAAGGCGGTCCGCTACCTCGAGGAGGGCCACGCTCGCGGGAAGGTCATCGTGCGGGTGGACTGACCCCCTCGACGACCTCAAGCAGGTCTGTGCGCAAACCCAAGCCGTAGGGTTGGGTCGTCGAGAACGCAGGGTTGAAGGAGGCCGCCGATGGCACGCACCGCGTCGG
>DASUQN010000174.1:0-3334 GCA_036280515.1 Intrasporangium sp.
CCGGTACTTCGTACCGCTGATGCTTCAGGACAAGATCTTCTCCAGGGACGGCCAGCTCATCTTCGACGACGGCGGGGAGAAGAGCCTCTACGGTGACGTGATCCTGGTGAACGGCGCGCCCTGGCCGGTCATGCCCGTCGAGCGACGCAAGTACGTCCTGGGCTTCCTGAACGCCTCGAACTCCCGCGGGTTCAACCTGGCCCTCAGTTCGGGCGAGCCGTTCATGTTCATCGGTCAGGACGCCGGCCTGGGACTCGCCCCGGTGGACGTGGAGAGCTTCCGGATCGGCCCTGGTGAACGCTACGGGCTGGTTCTGGACTTCGAGAAGCACCGAATCGGGGACCGGATCATCTTGCGGAACCGCGAGCTCAAGAACAACGAGGACTTTCCCTCGACCCGCCAGGTCATGCGGTTCGACGTCGTGAGCGACGCCACCAACACCGCCAACAACGTCATCCCCGACATCCTGGTCCCCGCGAGGCGCGACCCCGACCATCCTCATGACCCGATGCCGCTGCAGGAGTCCCAGTCGGTGCGGACCAGGAACTTCCGGTTCGAACGCGACAATGGGTTGTGGACCGTCAACGGCGTCACCTGGGACGAGGGCCGCGTGCGGGCCAACCCGGCACACGACGACGTGGAGATCTGGCGGTTCATCAACAACTCCGGGGGCTGGAACCACCCCATCCACGTCCATCTTGTCGACTTCAAGATCCTGGACAGGAACGGCCAGCCTCCGTTCCCCTACGAGGTGGGCCGCAAGGACACGGTGTACCTCGGCGAGGGCGAGACGATCCGGGTCATCGCGAAGTTCGGTCCCAAGCAAGGCAAGTACATGATGCACTGCCACAACACGGTCCATGAGGACCACGACATGATGATCGCCTTCCAGGTCGGCGATGGCGGTGCCGAGCCGATGTCGGTCCCGGCGAAGAATCTTCCCGCACAACCTTTGTAGGTGCTCGGCAGCCTCAGGAGGGCAACATGCCCAGCGCACCCGAGAGCGCCACGTCGTTCCACGACGGCACGCGCCGCAGCATGTAGTGGCCCACCGGACCCATGTCGCGCAGCTCGGCTGAAGTGGCCACATTGCGGGCCCGCTCGACATACGCCGCGGTCGCGCGGTACGACGTGATGCGGTCGTGGTGACCGTGTGCGGCGAGGAGGTGCCGGCCGGCCAGGCCGGCGACCCGCTCCCCGGGAGGGAACCAGGGCGCCAGGCCGACGACGCCAATGACCGAGTCGTGGTCGGCCGCGTGGACTGAGGTCCGGGCCCCCATGGAGTGCCCGAGCAGGACGACGGGTAGCTCGCCGAGCTCGCGTCGTACCTCCGCCAGGGCCCAGTGTGCGTCCTCGACCGGTCCGTCGCCGCCGTTCCACCCGCGGTGCCGGTAGCGCAGCAACCAAGTGCTCACGCCTGCCTCGTGCGCACGGCGGGAGATCGCCCGCTGCATCGACCGGCAGCGCCGCCAGGAGGCGCTGCGGCCGTCGACGACCTCGTCGGAGCGGTCCTTGCCGCCGTGCAGCATCAGGATCACCGCGCGCGGTGGGGTCACGGTGTCGGACCTCGACAACGACGGCCTGGTCACGCTCACCTCCACCCCCCCATGGTTTGTGGTTCGGAGACCTCAGGGTGCCAGATGGGCCGGCTCGCGATGTCGGTCCGACCGGGCAAGATGTGACCCATGGATGCACCCCAGGCGGCCACGGCCGAGGCGCGCGACCAGCACCAGGAGCTGAGCGAGCAGATCGAGGAAGCGCGGTGGCGCTACTACGTCCTCGACGACCCGACGCTCTCCGACGCGGACTTCGACCAGCGGCTGCGGGCCCTGGAGGCGCTCGAGGAGCAGTTCCCCGAGCTGCGCACGCCCGACTCGCCGACCCAGAAGGTCGGCGGAGCCGTCTCGACCGAGTTCACAGCGGTCGACCACCTCCGCAGGATGGAGAGCCTCGACAACGCCTTCACCTTCGCCGAGCTCGAGGCGTGGCACGCCCGGCTGTCGCGCGACGGGGTGACCGACCCGGACCTGCTGTGCGAGCTGAAGGTCGACGGCCTCGCGATCAACCTGCTCTACGAGCAGGGCCGGCTGGTCCGGGCGCTGACCCGCGGCGACGGCCGCACGGGTGAGGACGTCACGCCCAACGTCAAGACCATCGACTCCGTGCCCCACCGGCTCCGGGCCTCCGACGAGTTCCCGGTCCCCGAGGTGATCGAGGTCCGGGGGGAGGTCTTCCTGCCCGTCGAGGCGTTCGAACGTCTCAACGAGGCGATGACCGAGGCCGGCAAGCCGGTCTTCGCCAACCCGCGCAAC
The DNA here is from genome assembly GCA_036280515.1 of Intrasporangium sp. Taxonomy (GTDB): domain Bacteria; phylum Actinomycetota; class Actinomycetes; order Actinomycetales; family Dermatophilaceae; genus Intrasporangium. Next base: position 2,313 of record DASUQN010000174.1, read on the forward strand.
GCCGCCGCGGGCTCGCTGCGCCAGAAGGACCCGCGGATCACCGCTACCCGGGCGCTGGGCATGGTCTGCCACGGCATCGGCGAGCGGAAGGGTTTCGAGCCCAAGGCCCAGTCCCATGCCTACGACGCGCTGGCCGCCTGGGGCCTGCCGACGTCCGACCAGGTCAAGGTGCTCCCGACGCTCAAGGACGTCGAGGGCTTCATCGACAACGCCGGGGAGCGGCGTCACTCGCTGGTCCCCTACGAGATCGACGGCGTGGTCATCAAGGTCGACGACGTGTCCCTGCAACGGCGGCTCGGCTCCACGAGTCGGGCCCCACGGTGGGCGATCGCGTTCAAGTACCCGCCCGAGGAGGTCAACGCCAAGCTCCTCTCGATCGCGGTCAACACAGGTCGTACCGGACGGGTGACCCCCTTCGGGGTGATGGAGCCGACCCGGGTGGCCGGGTCGACGGTCGAGCGGGCCACCCTCCACAACGCCCATGAGGTGAAGCGCAAGGACGTCCGCCCTGGCGACACCGTCGTGCTCCGCAAGGCCGGTGACGTGATCCCCGAGATCGTCGGTCCGGTGCTCGCGCTGCGACCCGAGGGCCTTGACGAGTGGACGATGCCGACCGAGTGCCCGTCCTGCGGGACGACCCTGGTCCAGGAGAAGGAGGGCGACAAGGACCTGCGCTGCCCCAACCACCGTCGGTGCCCCGCGCAGCTGCTCGACCGGGTCTTCCATGTTGCCGGCCGCGGTGCCTTCGACATCGAGGGCCTCGGCTCCGAGGCCGCCCACGCCCTGCTCCAGGCCGGCGTGATCATCGACGAGGGCGACGTCTTCGACCTCGACGAGGCCGCCTTGCTCAAGACCGAGCTCTTCACCCGGGCTGCAAAGAAGTCCGAGGGAGAGGGGCGAGTCCTCTCCGCCAATGGCCGGCGCCTGCTCGACTACCTCGACCGCGCGAAGTCCGTCCCTCTGTGGCGGGTGATCGTCGCGCTCTCGATCCGCCACGTCGGCCCGACCGCAGCCCGTGCCCT
>DASUQN010000175.1:0-4946 GCA_036280515.1 Intrasporangium sp.
TCGAGTTTGCCGCACGGCGTCGCTGTCTTCCCGGGCGACCCCGGGGTGCGTCGGATCGCCGAGCGCGAACACAACGTGGTGCACTGGTCGGAGTTCGATCGAGGCGGCCACTTCGCCGCCATGGAGGCACCTGACCTGCTCGTCGAGGACGTCCGGACCTTCTTCCGCACGGTGCGCTGAGGCTGGAAGCTCCTCTGACTCGCAGCTCCGGATGCCGTGCTCCGCGCCTGAGCAGGCCCCCGCGCAGCCCGCCGACTGTCTGAGTCAGGCTGCGAGCCGTTCGCTGAGCGATCCCTCGAGCGGGCTGAGCGACATCTCGAGGCGACTGGATGCCGCGGGTTCGATGAGCCCGGGGAGGAGAGGAGGCGCAGTCGAGACATAGGCGTGCCCGGTCGGCGTCGTGAGCTGCACGGTGTGCGGGTTGCTGCTGCCGGCGGTGGGCCCGGGGTCGACCAAGCGCGAGGCCCAGCCGGGCAGGTCCTTGGTCAGGTTGCACGCCACGCACAGCCCCTGGCCGTTATCAGCACTCGTCGGACCACCCAACGCGTGCGGGCGCACGTGGTCGGCGTGCCGGACCGGCGCATCGCACCACGGGGTGCGGCACACGCCGTCGCGCGCGACGAGGTAGCGGCGTAACCCAGCGGGGAACAGCCGCCGCGTGGACTCCATCGCCACGAGCGTTCCGGTGCCCGGATGGGTGTACAGCCTCCGCAGCCACACGCGCGCCACTCCGGGCCCATCACGTTCAGCCCTGTTACTCGCAGGCCCAGCTCGTCGCGCGCGGTCCGCTCCGGCCACGTCAGGTCCAGCCCTGTTACTCGCAGGCCCGGCTCGTCGCGCGCGGTCCGCTCCGGCCACGTCACGTGCAGAGCCATCTCGTCCGAACGGGGCCGGGCCCGGCGTGACTTGGTCCTGCCGGAGCAGATCTCGGGTGAGCAGATCCCGAACCCAGCCGGCAGGGACCGGGCCGTGGCCGGGTACGTGCGCCGGGGGGTCGTCCCCGGCGAACAGGGCCCGGTCGGTGATGACAACCTGGACCTCGACGTCGACGTCGTCGGCGGAGGCCCGGCCGGTGACCCGCTCGACCAGCGTGTCGGCCATGACCTGGCCGCGGGAGCGTTCGTCACCGGCGGCCTTCGCGGTCGCGGCCGCCTGCTGAAGGGCCGCGTTCACCGCGACCGCCTGCGCCACCGGCAGCACCGCCGAGACGATCGCCATCGTGTCCGGGATCGGCCGGATCGTGACCCGTCGCTCCGACTCGGCCACCCGCGCCCGCTCGACCGCTGCCGCAGCGTCGAGCCGGTCGGCGCACGCCCGAACCCGGCGCTCCACCTCGCGATCGCCCCAGCCCGCAAGGCCCGTCGCGGCTGGGTCGCCCTCGGCGGGCAGGTTCGCGCCGATCACCTCGGCGTCGACCGCCACTCGCAGCTCTCGGCTCAGGTGACTCGTGCCCGTTGCGACCAGCTCGGCACGTCGCTCGCTCAGGTGCCCCGCGGTCAGCGCCGCCAGCGTGTGCGGCAGGTCCTCCACGAGTGTCACGGCGACGCGTGCCAGCCGGGCCCCGCGGGCGGGCGACTCGTGTCGGGCCAGACCCACCTGAGCCGATACCCCGGTGCGCGCCGCGACCGCCGCGGCCCTCCGACGCTGCGACCCCGACGACCCGCCACGACCGCCATCACCGCCGGGCGCGGGATGGCAGGGCAGCTCCATCGCCCGGGCCCGATCCCGCGCGGCGACCCACCCGTCGAAGTCACCGGCCTCCGAGCACTCCTGCGCCACCTGCCGAAGCCGCTGCGCTTCGGTCGCCTGCGACGCGACGAACCGCGCCGTCAACCGCGCCTGCGCGGCCGCGCACGCCGCCTTGGCCCGTTCCAGCGCCTCGACCGAGGCCACGAGCCGCGCATCATCCAGAGGCGCCGCGTCGCCGTCCCCCACCAGGGACACGAGCCCGAGGAACTCGAGCCCCTGACCATCGATCATGTGTTCGATACTACCCCATCAACGCCCGCCGTGAGAAGGTTGTCCACACACGGAATTCCATTGCTGTCTAAAGCTATTCAATACATCGAATGGTCTCGGATCAGCGCTCCCCTTGAATAGCCGACGCACTCCCGCGGGCGGTTGCCAAGAACACCGGATACGTCACTCCCTCCCGAGTGATGTGAGTGCAGTCCGTGATGGTGACGTCCACGAGCCCTGCCTGCTCGAGCGCTGTCGCAAGCTCGCCCCGGTCGAAGCCGTGGTGACCATCGAAGTCGTGGGTGTGGAATGAGCCGTCCTCCCGGTCGAGGTCGGCTATGCAGAGTCGACCTCCGTCACCGAGCATCTCGGCGAACGCCGCGAGCACTACCGGCAGCTCGCGGACGTGGTGCATGACCATCGACGACACGATCAGGTCGAACCGCTCGGAAGGCGCCGGCTGGTCCTCCAGGTCCAGGTCCCAGACACGAGTGGCCGGGGGCATGGCACCCGAGCGGATCTTGTCGCGCAACACGGCCCGCATGCCGGGCGAGTTGTCCGCAAGCGTGACTCGGCCGATCCTCCCGGCAGAGGCGAGTAGCGCCTGCGTGACGAGAGCCGTGCCCGCGCCGTACTCGAGCAACCGGGTGGCCTCGCCCAGCGGCACGGCCGCGCCCACCGCTCGGGCGACGTCCTGCGCCTGTCTCACCTTCTCGGGGTCGTCGTCCCACGTCGCAGCCTTGTCATCGAAGTGCTCGGTGCCCATGCGGCCAGCCTGCCACGGTCTACGTTGCGCCTCCCACGTCGGTGTGCACCTGAGCGACGAAGGCAAGTCAGCGGCATACGGCCAATGTCGTATGCCGCTGGGCTCGTCACCAGCGCAGCTCTCCTCAGTCGGTGGCGGCCCTGGGCTTGCGGGTCTCGGCGTCCTGTGCCCCGGGATCGTGACGCTCGGGGAGTCTCGGATAGTCCGGGATCGGATAGATGCCGACCGCGAGCCCGTAGGTCGTGTCGCCGGATCGCGGGAGCCGGTCATACTCCTCGACCAGGTCCCGGATCCGCTGCCAGAACTCGCTCGCCTGCTCGGCACTGAGGCGGGCATGTCGCAGAAAGGCCCACAGGAGGCGCTCCTCATACGCCGCGCGCGACTCACGGGCGGCAACCTCGAAGTCGTTGAAGTCCAGGGGCAGCTCGGGGCCCTCGGTGTCGACAGAGATGGTGACCGTGCGAGCGGCCCTGCCGTAGAACCGCTCCTCGACTGCTCGGACGCGCCGCGTTCGCACGACCTGCACCAGGCCCGCATCGTGCAGGACGGCAACGTGGTGGGCGACGGTGCTTCTCGGCCGATGGGTCGCCTCCGCCAGCTCGGCGACCGACGCCGCTCGCTCCGTGAGCAGCCCGAGGATGGTCGTGCGCAGCGGGTGGCCGAGGGCGCGGACCTGCTCGGGGCGGGTCAGCACGAGGCGGTCGGCGATCTCGTGGCCCGGCGGCGGGGCGGCTTGAGGCACGCTCCGAGGAGCCGGGGGGTGACGCGTCACGGATATCAGACTACAGTTGTCGAACGATCCACATTTCCCGATCGTTGGAGACCGATGATGACTCAAGTGCTGCTCTTCCACCACGTGCAGGGACTGACCCCCGGTGTGCACGCGATCGCCGACGCCCTCCGCGACGCGGGCCACACGGTGCACACGCCCGACTTCTTCGCGGGCCGCACCTTCGGCTCGCTGGACGACGGCTTCGCCGCCCTGAAGGCCAAGGGCCCGGACGCCCAGGACGTCTGGGCCGACGAGGTCGCGGGTGCGCTGCCGGCGGACATCGTCTACGCCGGCATCTCGCTCGGCGTCATGCCCGCGCAGCGCCTGGCCCAGACCCGTTCAGGCGCTCGCGGCGCCGTGTTCCTCGAGTCGTGCGCGCCGGTCAGCGCGTTCGGCCAGGGCTGGCCAACCGGCGTCCCGGTGCAGGTGCACGGCATGGACGCAGACCCGTTCTTCGCCGGTGAGGGTGACATCGACAACGCCCGTGAACTCGTCGCCGAGGCCAACGACGGCGAGCTGTTCGTCTACCCGGGCGATGCGCACCTCTTCACCGACTCATCGCTGCCGAGCAGCGATCCCGCCGCCACCGCCAGAGTCGTCAGTCGGGTGCTGGCGTTCCTCGAGCGCGTCTGAGCCGCGGCACGGAACGACGCGAGCCGAGGCCCTCGCACTTCAGCTCGATGGTCAGACGGTAGTTGTCGAGGTACTCGCGGAACGTCGGCAGCTCGTCGACGGGGTTGCCGTAGGTGCGGGGGTCCTGGTTGGCAGTCGTCCACCGATCGCTCATCGCTCGATCCAAACGGAGGGCGGCACAGGGGCAAGAGCTATTCGATGCGCGATCGCGCGCACGCCATGACGTCATCGAGGTCAAGGCCGTAGGCGCTGCGTCCCGTCGCGGCATATGCGGCCAACCGCTTGGCGGCACGGTCCGAAAGTCGCTTCGCCCCAATCGGATTGCCGCGGGCCGAGTGGGTGAGCGCCACGCAGATCTGGGCGAGCCCCTGCCAGAGGTCCCGCTCCTCGGCCGGCCCTGCCTTCCAGCGGGCCTCACAGACCTCGTGGGCGGCGAACGGACGGCCGGCGTGGACGAGCTCTCGAGCGGTCCGGATGGTCTCCTCAGGCGGCAGCGGCTCCTCCGACACGGGCTCGACGCCCTCGGCGCCATAGGGCAGGGGCCGACCCAACGCGTCCCGCGGACGTGCTTGCCGTGCGCGCCCTTGCGCATCGCGATCGCGCCCAGATCCGGTCACCACACCAGTCTCTCAACAACTCAGTCCGGCGGAGCCCTCGAGTCCGCGAAGGTCGGTGATGTGATTGCGCCATGACCCCGGCGCCGCCCGAGGAGACTGCCCTGCTCATCGTCTGCCCCGCCGCCGAGGAGGCGGTCGAGGGTCTCCGGCTGCGCTACGACCGCGCTGCGCAGTTCGGGGTGCCCGCGCACGTCACCAT
>DASUQN010000176.1:0-5926 GCA_036280515.1 Intrasporangium sp.
TACGTCATCAGGCGGCTCGGGCTCGGCTTCCGGGACGTCGACTGGACCGAGTGGGACCAGCTCCTCCAGCGGGTGCACGACCCGGAGCACGAGGTCGAGGTCGCCCTCGTGGGCAAGTACATCGACCTGCCGGACGCCTACCTGTCCGTCACCGAGGCGTTGCGAGCCGGCGGGTTCCACCACGACGCCAAGGTCCGCATCCGCTGGGTGGCCTCTGACGAGTGCCAGACGCAGACGGGCGCACAGAAGGCCCTCGGCGGCGTCGATGCGGTTCTCATCCCAGGGGGCTTCGGCATCCGCGGGATCGAGGGGAAGCTCGGCGCCCTCACGTGGGCGCGCGAGCGCCAGGTCCCGACGCTCGGCATCTGCCTCGGGCTCCAGTGCATGGTCATCGAGTACGCCCGCAGCGTCCTCGGGGTCGCGGGGGCGTCGTCGACGGAGTTCGACCCGCAGTCCGAGGCGCCGGTCATCGCGACGATGGAGGAGCAGAAGGCGTTCGTCGAGGGCGCCGGTGACCTGGGTGGCACGATGCGGCTCGGCCTGTACCCGGCCGCGCTCAAGGCGGGCTCCGTCGTCCGGGAGGCCTACGGCCAGGCCGAGGTCAAGGAGCGCCACCGGCACCGCTACGAGGTCAACAACGGCTATCGCGATCGGCTGGAGGGGGCCGGACTGGTCATCTCGGGAACCTCGCCCGACGGGCAGCTCGTGGAGTACGTCGAGCTGCCCCGGGACGTCCACCCGTACTACGTGTCGACGCAGGCCCACCCAGAGTTCCTCTCTCGTCCGAACCGGGCGCACCCCCTCTTCGCGGGTCTCATCGGAGCCGCGCTCGAGCAGCAGCGGGCGGAGCGGCTCGTCGAGGTCGAGCGGCCGCGCCACCCCGGCGAGAGCGAGCCGCCGAGCGTCCCCGACCCCGCCCTCGTCACCGTCCCGGCCGACGCGGAGTGAGCCTCTCGGCCCCGAGGGGCGGACTCGCCGACGTCGTCGAGGACTGGACCTCGGCACCGGTCGTCGAGTCGGAGGTGCCCTTCTCCGGCCTGATCTTCGACGTTCGCCGAGACCGCGTCGACCTCGGCGAGGGCGGGGTCGTCGTCCGGGACTTCGTCGAGCACCCCGGCGCGGTGGCCGTCGTGGCGCTCCAGCCCTTCGACGGCGTGGACCACGTCCTGCTCATCCGCCAGTACCGCCATGCGTCGCGCGGGCACGTGTGGGAGCTGCCCGCGGGACTCCTCGACGTCACCGGGGAGCCGCACTCGCAGGCGGCCGCGCGGGAGCTCGCCGAGGAGGTCGACATCGTCGCCGGACAGTGGGACGTGCTCATCGACGAGCTGGCGTCGGCCGGCGCCTTCCCCGAGCCGGTCCGCATCTTCCTGGCCCGGGACCTGCGAGACGTGCCCCGCGATCATCGGCACGAGCGCCGAGCCGAGGAACTGACGATTCGGCCGCTCTGGGTGCCCCTCGACGACGCACACGAGGCCGCCCTCGCGGCGCGGATCAGCAACAGCGCTGCCCTCATCGGGGTCCTCGCCGCGCATGCCGCGCGGGCGGCGGGCTGGGCAACGCTGCGTGACAAGGACGCTCCGTGGCCGGCATGGGAGGCCCAACGAGGCGCGGGAGACGCCGCTCCCCGCGGCGGATGACCGTGCGGGAAGCCCATGCCTGTCCCTGCGGGGGCGCCTCCTACCGCGAGTGCTGCGAGCCCGTCCTCGACGGCGTCCGCGTGGCGGCTACAGCGGAGGAGCTGATGCGGTCGCGGTACACGGCGTATGCGGTCCACCACGCCGACCACATCTTCCGGACCTGGCATCCGCGAACGCGCCCCGAGCGCCAGCCGGTCGACCCGGAGGTCGACTGGCTGGGCCTGCGGATCCTTCGCGTCGAGCGCGGTGGCCCCGATGACGACACCGGCCTGGTCGAGTTCGTCGCGCGCAGCTCCGGCCCTCTCGGTCGAGGTGAGCTGCACGAGGTGAGCCGGTTCGCGAAGCGAGCCGGGCGGTGGTTCTACGTCGACGGCGACCCGGACTGAGCCGATGCGGCCGGCCGAGCCGCATCATCCCCGGGCCCCCGACGTTGTTCCATCGACTGAGTCAGGGGGCGACGGGGCCTGCGGCGTAGGACCGCGATCGCGACACCGGCGAGGAGCACGAGGCCGCCGAGCAGCTCGAGCAGCGTCGGACGCTCCCCGAAGGCAAGGGCGGCCGCGGCCATGCCGAAGACCGGCACGAGCATTGCGAACGGGGTGACGCTCGCCACGGGATGGCGGGAGAGCAAGGTGTTCCAGATCCCGTAGCCGACGAGTGACGACAGGTACGCCGTGTAGGCGGTCGAGGCAGCAGCCTCCCAGCCGAAGGCCGCGAGGCCCGCCGCGATCGCGTCCGGTCCCTCGAGCACCCAGGACAGCGCCAGGGCAGGAAGGGGCACGACGAGCCCGGACCAGACCGTGAGACCCAGGCCGGACACGTTCCCGACCCTGCGGGTGAGCACGTTGCCGATCGCCCACGAGACGGCCGCGAGGATGACGACCGCAAGGGGCAGGAGCGGCGAGCTCAGACCGCGACCCACGGCGATGACGACCAGTCCGGCTCCGCCGAGTCCGACGCCGAGGAGCTGGCGCTGGGACGGCCGCTCACGAAGCCACACGGCGGCGATGACGACGGTGAACAGGACCTGGGCCTGGAGCACGAGCGAGGAGAGGCCCGGCGGCATGCCGAGGTGGATGCCGACGTAGAGCAACGCGAACTGGCCGAGGCTGATGAAGGCGCCGATGAGCAGCAGGTCACGCCACGGGAGCGGGGGCCGTCTGATGAAGAACACGGCCGGGACACAGACGACGACGAAGCGGATGGCGAGGAAGAGCAGGGGCGGCACGTCGTCGAGCCCGACCCGGATGGCCACGAAGTTGCTGCCCCAGATGAGCGCGACGAGAACGGCCAGTGCGGCGTGGCGAGGGCGCATGGGATCGAGTCTGCGGGAGCAGACCGTGAAAGACCATCAAATAGTAGTGGCGTACACCATGTAGCGTTGCTGCATGATCGATCCGGTTGCGCTGCGTTCCCTCGTCACAGTCGAGCGGCTCGGCTCCGTCGGTGCCGCGGCGACGGCGCTCGAGTACACGCCGAGCGCCGTCTCCCAGCAGATCAAGCGACTCGAGTCGCAGACCGGTGTGCAGCTGCTCGAGAGGCGCGGGCGTGGCGTCCTGCTCACCGAGGCGGGCCGGTCCCTGACCGAATCGGCGCGTGACCTGCTGGCCGAGATGGAGCGTCTCGAGGCTCGAGTGCGAGGGATCGAGGGCCGGCCCGTCGGCTCCGTGCGCCTCGCCGTCTTCGCCACCGCATATCGTGGCATCCTCCCGGGCGTCCTCGAGCGGCTTCACGCGAGGGCGCCCGGAGTCGTGCTCAGGGCCGACGAGATCGATCCATGGGATGCCGTCGACGCAGTCGCCGCCGGCTCCCACGACCTGGCCGTCGTGCACAACTGGGAGCCCCTGCCGCTGGCCATTCCGGCCCACCTCGAGATCCGGCACGTCGGTCGAGACGTCGCCGACGTCCTCGTGCATCGGGCCCACCGGCTCGCGGATCATCGCGAGCTGTCGGTTCACGACGTGCTCGACGAGGAGTGGGTGTCCGTCGCGCCCGGCTCGATCTGTCACCAGTGGCTCGTGAAGATGTTCGCCGACGTCGGGCGCGCGCCGCGGATCAGGCACCTCGCCCTCGAGTTCGCAACCCACATCTCCCTCGTGGGCGGCGGTCACGTGGTCGCCCTCATCCCCCGCCTCGGTCGTGGTGAGCTGCCGGCCGACGTCAAGGCGGTGCCGATCACGCATCCGGTGTCGGCCCGCACCGTGAGCGTCGTGTGGCGCTCCACGATGGGCACGAGCCCGGCCCTCAACGCCGTCGTGGACGCCCTCTTCGCCGAGTCCTTGGCCACTCTCAACTGAGGACGGCTCGCATCCTGCTCCGCACATCGGAGCAGGCGGATGGTGTGCCACTGGTTTCGCCAGTTCAGCCGAAACAGGTGCGTCAGGGCCATGACAGACCTAGCCTGTCGGCCAAGGGAAGCGAGGCAGGGGGCCGTGGTCACCGTGGACCAGATCAGCACAGGGGCATTCCGACGCCGTGGCCGGACAGGACTCGTCGGTGTGCTGGCCGTCGCCGTCCTGCTCACCTCCACGATCGTCGCCACCGTCGGCCCTCGTGAGGCGGCAGCCGCCCAGCGCCTGCCATCCGGCTTCGTCCTGCAGGACATCGCGACCGGTATGACACCACCGTCCACGGCCGGCCCGGGTGACCTGCTGACCGACTTCGCCTTCCTGCCGGACGAGAGCTTTCTCGCCGTGGGCAAGTACGGGCGCGTCCAGTGGGTGCCCCGGACCGGAACACCGAGGCGCATCGCATCGCTGACGGTGAACGCAACCGGGGACCTCGGTCTCGTGAGCGTCGCGGTGGCGGCCGACTACGAGTCGAGCCGGGCGATCTACACGGCTCGGGCCCTGCCGAGCGCGGGGCCGGGATCGGGCGAGACCGGAATCCTGCGCCTCAGCAGATGGACCGTGGTCGTCGACGAGGGCGGCCTCCCGACCGGCCTGTCCGACGAGCGGGCCGTGTTCGAGACGTCCTCCGACGGCCGCTGGCACTCGTTCGGCTCCATCGTCGTCGAACCGGACGGAACCCTGTGGACCAGCGTCGGCGACGGGGTCGTCGAACCGTTGAACAAGGTGGCCCTTCGTTCCCTCGACGTCAACGACGTGCACGGCAAGGTGCTCCGCTTCAGGCCCGATGGCTCGGGGGTCCCGACCAACCCGTTCTTCGACCAGGGCAACCCGCGGGCCGCGCGCAGCCTCGTCTTCGCCAGCGGCCTGCGCAGCCCCTTCCGGTTCAGCCTCGACCCGGTCACCGGCCTGCCGATCGTGGGCGACGTTGGCCAGGGCACGACCGAGGAGGTCAACCTGATCCGCCCCGGATACTCCTTCGGCTGGCCGTGCTGGGAAGGCTCCGCGCCGACGAAGGGCTACAAGGACCTCCCTGAGTGCCAAGGTGTCACGACGACGAAGCCGGTGTGGGAGTACCCGCACGGCGGCAGTGGGGCTGCGGTCACTGGAGGCGTTGTCTACACCGGAACCTCCTACCCGGCTGCCTACCGAGGGCGCTACTTCTTCGGGGACTACGTCGACGGGACGCTGTGGACCATGGCGCTCTCACCCACTGGTGGACTGACGACGGCCCCGGAACAGGGCGGCTTCGGAGCGGAGATCGGGTCGCCCGTCCGCTTCGACACGATCCGCGGCGGGGACATCGTCTTCGCTGACATCGGTGCAGCTCGACTGCGCCGCCTCGTGTACGCGCCGGGCAACGCGACCCCGGTTGCCTCGTTCACGAGCACGGCGGATGCGAACACGCGCACTGTCACGTTCGACGCGCAGGACTCCTTCGACCCGAACGGCGACACCCTCTCCTACCGATGGGACTTCGGGGACGGCACCGAAGGCACCGGAGCCTCGACGACCCACCGCTACGCCGCCGATCCGGACCATTACACGGTGACGTTGACCGTGACCGATCCGCTCGGAGCGTCGGCCACGGCAGACCGGGTGGTCTACCCGGCGAACCACTCACCGGCGCTCGAGGTGACCTGGCCCGATCCCACGGCCACGTACGCCGTCGGTGAGGTCATCCACGCCAGCGCCACGGCGTCCGACAGGGAAGATGGTCCCCTCACGGTGTCGTGGTCCACCCGACTGGAGCACTGTTACACGCTCACGGACTGCCACCAACACTATGGTGAGACCGGCGACGGCCCGACGTTCGACATCGCCATGCAGGGTCACGACGGGGATACGCGGCTGTGGCTGACGGCCGCCGCCTCGGACTCCCATGGGGCGATGACGACCTCGGAGTTCGCGGTCCAGCCACGTCAGCGCTGGGTCACG
>DASUQN010000177.1:0-4739 GCA_036280515.1 Intrasporangium sp.
AGGTGCCTGCGCTCGGCTTATCGGGTGCTCGGCTGCTCAGACCTGCGTCGCTGGCCCGACGAGACAGCGGCGTCAGACGGTGATGACCACCTTGCCCCTTGTGTGGTGCCCGAGCACACGCCCGACGGCCTCACCAGCCTGCTCCAAGGGGTAGGTCCTGTCGATGACCACCCGGACCACCCCCGACTCGAGCAGCTCGGACAGGGCCGCGAGGTTCTCGCGGTTCACGTCCAGCCGAACGGTCTTGACCGTGGTGGGGCCCAGGCCCATGACACCGGCAGACGCGATTCTCGGCAGTCCGGCGAGCAGTCCGCCCGAGTTCCCGATGCTGTTGGGGATGAGGACGCCGCCCGGCGCGAGCGCTCGAGCCGTCGCCCAGGGCGAACGGTTCATCACGTTGTCGAGGATCACGTCATGACGAAGCCGGCCATGGGTGTAGTCCTCTGCGGTGTAGTCGATGACGTGCTGGGCTCCGAGCGACCGGACGAGCTCGACGTTACGGGTGCTGCACACGGCGGTGACCTCGGCGCCAAGCGATGCGGCGATCTGGACCGCCATGGTGCCAACCCCACCCGAGGACCCGTTCACGAGGACCCGTGTGTCAGGTCCCACCCTGCCCGCGTCGCGCATGGCGATGAGGGCCGTCAGACCGGTCATGACCGACGCGCCCGCCTCTTCGAAGCTGAGTCCCGACGGCTTGGGCACGAGCTGAGACGCGGGCACGACGGCATACTCCGCGAACGTTCCCGCCCGAGTTCCGATGGTGCTGTCCCACACGGACCCGAAGACCTCGTCGCCGGGATGGAGGTCGGTTACGTTCTGACCGACGGCTTCCACCAGACCCGCAACATCGCTGCCCCGGACCGGATGGGACGGTCGCCGCAGGCCGGACTTCAGCCTGAGGACGTACGGCACTCCCGCGACGGTGATCCAGTCAGGGGTGTTCACGCTGGTGGCCCGCACGCGGACGAGCACGTCGAGGGGACCCACCGCGGGCCTGGCGATGTGGTCGGGCCGAAGCACGCGGGTGGGCGCTCCGTAGCCGTCCTGGACGATGGCGCGCATTGTCGCCGTTTCGGTTGTCGGCATGCTCAGGCTCTCCGTGGCAGCGAGGGTGGGAGTCGGGTCTTACGCTGTAAGGCTAAGGCTTACAACGTAAGGGCGCAAGAGGGTGGAAGATGTCACCGCCGAAGAGTTCTCCCGCGTAGAACGCATGACGAACCGCCTGTACATGGGCCGCCGGTCCACCAAATCGTTGACCCCGCTGCTGCGCCGGGGACGGCTGCTGCGATCGGTGCGCAGTGCCGTGCGAGGGGCACAATGGAGAGGACCACGCGGCCCTGACCGCGCAGCGGGAAGTGAGACATGTCAACGAACGCCGGCCGAGACCCGAGCGACCCCCTTCCGGACTGGGCGCTGGGGCAGGCGATGAATGGCCTGGATGACGAGGACAGTGGAGGCCGCGACGAGCGGGCGCGGCAGCTCGTGCAGGACTTCGAGGACGAGCGGCACGACCAGAATGACGACCCTGACCAGGGTGGCGAAGCCTAGTTCGACGCATCTGTCCGCCGGTCCGGCCCAATGTCCTGGCCTCCGAGACGCCGACAGCACGTCCGACCGCCGGCTGGGAGACAGCATGCCTGCGGTCGCGTCGGTCGGGACTTGACCTACGTCAAGGACGGCGCGCGACCGAGGTGGTCAGATCAGGACAACGGCGGGACAGGCCCGCCCGAAGGATGGAGACCATCATGACCACCACGTCGATCGAGCGCGACGAGGCCGCGGCCAACGCGATCCGCCGCCACCATGAGCACCTCGTGGCAGAGCTCGAGCAGCTTGTCGCCGACCTGGCGAACGTGTCAGGCCAGTCGACGGGGTTCGAGCGTCCCAAGGCCCAGATCGTCACCTGGGCGCGTGCCGTCCTCGCGCCGCATGCCGCCGGCGAGGAGACGACGCTCTACCGCGCTGCCGCCGAGACCGAAGCCGGTCGTCTCCTCATCACCGGCATGGTTGCCGAGCACGGTGTCATCCTCGGCATCGTCGACGAGATCGAGGCCAGCACCAACCCGGCCGCGACGGCCGCTTGGGCCGAGGCGCTGCTTCGCGTGTTCGCGAGCCACGCGGCCAAGGAGAACGACCTCGTCCTGCCGCTGCTCGTCGCCGAGCCGGAGGTCGACCTGGCCGAGCTTCTCGATGACCTGCACGAAGGAGTGCACGACGGAGTGCATTGAGCGATCGAGCGCCATCGGGAGGACGCGGAGACGTCCGAAGCGCGGTTGACGTGCCCCTCCGCGTCGGGTTGCGTTTGACGCATGGCGACCCCGGACTCGCACGTGCGGCAGGAGGCGCCGACCGTTGACACCGACACGGTGCTGGGCAAGGTCGTCGCCGTGCTGTTCGCCTTCTCGGTCAACGACAGCGGCCTCTCGCTGGCGGAGCTGGGTCGACGGACCGGTCTGGCCAAGGGCACGCTGCACCGGGTCGTGGGCGACTTGGTGCGGGCCAGGCTGCTGGACCGATCGGATCACGGGTACCGCCTCAGCGGCCTCGTCTTCGAGCTGGGGATGCGCGCCTCGGTCGAGCGGCGGCTGCTCGAGGTGGCCACTCCGTTCATGGAGGACCTTCGTGAGCGCACGCGGGAGACCGTCCACCTCGGCGTGCTCGAGGGCCAGGAGGTCGTCTATGTCGCAAAGATCGGTGGACACGGCCAGGCGACATCGCCGTCACGCATCGGTGGTCGGATGCCCCTGTACTGCACTGCAATTGGCAAGTCACTCCTCGCGCACTCCCCACCGCAGCTGCTCTCCGACGTCGTCTCGTCCGGCCTGACCCGCAGGACACCCCGGACCATCACGGCCCCCGGGCTGCTGCGACGCCAGCTGGGACGGGTTCGGGATGAGGGCGTCGCATACGAGTACGAGGAGTCGGCGGTTGGCATCGTGTGCGTTGCCGCCCCGGTGCTCGACGCGCACGACCGGCCGCTCGCAGCGATCAGCGTCACCGGCCCGGTGACCCGGTTCCAGCCGGAGAAGCATGCGGGGGCCGTGCGGGCCGCCGCGGCAGGTGTGGCAGCCACGTTGGCCCGACGTGCCTCGATGGGCCGCGCGCAGGATCCCGCATCGTCCGAGGAATGACGTTCCACTGAGTGGACCGTCCGGCTAGGACCGGACCTACCGCCGCCCGCACGCTGGGGACAGCCAACCAGGAGGTCCCATGACCAGCCCGTCCCAGACGACCGAGGTCCCTGTGCTGCAGGCCGCTGAGCGCCTGGAGCACGCCTCGCGCACCGGGGAGCCGTGCGCTCCGGTCCGTGACCTCATCGGGGAGACCGACCTCGATGCGGCATATGCCGTCCAGCGTCGTCTCGCCGACCGGCGGTCTGCCGCAGGAGCACGGGTCGTCGGACGCAAGATCGGCCTGACCTCCCCCGCGGTCCAGCTGCAGCTCGGGGTGGACCAGCCCGACTTCGGCGTCCTCTTCCACGACATGGACGTCTCGGGCATCGCCGCGGTCCCCGCCGGCACGCTGCTGCAGCCGCGGGTCGAGGCGGAGGTCGCCTTCGTCCTGGGCGCTGACCTCGATGGCGCGGACCTCACCATCGACAGTGTCCGCGCAGCTGTCGACCACGCCGTCGCGGCGATCGAGATCGTCGACAGCCGGGTCTCCGCCTGGGACATCCGGATCACCGACACCATCGCCGACAACGGCTCGAGCGGGCTGTTCGTCCTCGGTGACCGGCGCGTGTCGCTCGACGAGTTCGACCCGGTCGCCGTCACGATGCGGATGTACGAGGACGACGTACTCGTCTCCGAGGGCACCGGCGCCGCCTGCCTCGGCGACCCGCTCAACGCGCTGCTCTGGCTCGCCCGGACCGCCCAGCGAGTCGGCGACCCGCTCCGGGCCGGCCAGGTGATCCTGTCCGGCGCGCTCGGCCCGATGCACTCCGTGACACCGGGCTCGTCGGTGCGCGCGGAGATCTCGTCGCTCGGCCGAGTGGGCGTGCGCTTCGCGCCCGAATCGCCCGCAACCACCAGCTCCCCAACCACCAGTTCCCCCCAGAAGGACCAGCCATGAAGAAGACGAAGGTGGCCATCATCGGCCCCGGCAACATCGGCACCGACCTGATGTTCAAGGTGATGCGCCTGTCGACGAGCCTCGAGATGGGTGCAATGGTCGGCATCGACCCGAGCTCGGACGGCCTGAGCCGCGCGGCCAGCCTCGGCATCCCGACCACCCACGAGGGCGTCGACGGGCTCATTGCCATGGACGGGTTCGACGAGATCGACATCGTCTTCGACGCAACCTCCGCGAAAGCCCACGTGGCCAACGCGGCCAAGCTGGCGGCACACGGCAAGAAGCTCGTCGACCTCACCCCGGCCGCGATTGGTCCCTACGTCATCCCGCCCGTCAACCTCGAGCACCACCTCGAGGATGATGCCGAGAACGTCAACCTGGTCACCTGCGGTGGCCAGGCCACCATCCCGATCGTGGCCGCGATCTCCCGCGTGACACCGGTCCCCTACGCCGAGATCGTCGCCTCGATCGCGTCCAAGTCCGCCGGGCCGGGCACCCGCGCGAACATCGACGAGTTCACTGAGACCACCACAGCCGGGATCGAGAAGGTCGGCGGCGCCCACCGAGGCAAGGCCATCATCATCCTCAACCCGGCCGAGCCACCGCTCATCATGCGCGACACCGTCTTCGCGCTCATCAGCGACGCCGACGAGAGCACCCACGAC
>DASUQN010000178.1:0-3474 GCA_036280515.1 Intrasporangium sp.
GATCGGCGTGTCGACCGCGGTCGGCCCGGTGGTCGGCGGCATCATCATCGGGCTGCTCGGCGTCGAAACGGGTTGGCGCTGGATCTTCTTCGTCAACCTGCCGATCGTCGTCGGCGCCGTCCTGCTCGCCCTCCGCTGGCTGCCCGCGCCGCAGAGGCGACACGCCGGCGAGCGGCTCGACCTCGACCCGATCGGCGTGGTCCTCCTCGGACTCGGGGTCGCCGCCCTTCTCCTGCCTCTCATCGAGCGGGGCCGCGGCGACGGGTTCTCGTTCCCGTGGTGGACCGGGCTCATCGGCGCGGGCCTCATCGCCGGCTTTGTCGCGTGGGAGAGCGCCTACACCGCCCGGGGTCGCAGCCCGCTCGTCGAGCTCGCGCTCTTCCGCGTGCCGGGGTATCCGTCCGGCGCCACGGTCAGTGCCGTCTTCTTCGCCGGCTTCACCGGCATCTTCTTCGTACTGACGATCTACTTCCAGCAGGGGCTCGGCTACTCCGCCCTCGGCGCGGGCCTCATGGTGACGCCGTACGCCGCCGGGTCGGCGATCGGGTCTGCGCTCGGTGGCCGCCTCGTCCACCGCTTCGGGCGGCTGCTCGTCACCGGTGGCCTGGTGTTCTCCCTCGTCGGGCTCGTCGCCGTGGACGTCGTGCTCTCCAGGCTCGACGGACCGGCCCTCCCCTGGGCCCTGGCCGGTCCCCTGCTCCTCGGCGGACTCGGCAGTGGCTTCGTCATCTCCCCCAACATCACGCTGACGCTCCACGACGTGCCGGTCGAGCGGGCCGGCACCGCCGCGGGTGTCCTCCAGACCGGGCAGCGCATCGGCACGGCCGCCGGGATCGCCCTCATCGGGGCGGTCTTCTTCGGCCTCGCAGCCGCCTCCGGAGACCCGACCAGCGCGGCCGCGATGGCACTTCGCGTCGCCGCCGCGGTCATCTCCCTCGCCCTCATCGCCAGCGCGGTCGACCTGCGAAACCGTCGGCGGGAAGGCCGGGTGTCCCCTGCGGCCACGGACGCCGGGAAGCCAGCTCAGCGGCATACGGGATCTTGATCTTGTTGTTTGAGGCCGTGGATGGAGTGGGTAGGGACTTCAGTGCACGCACACTCGAACGAGAGGAGATGACCATGGCCAACCGCACTTGGGATGCCTGGACATATCGGGAGAGCGCTGAGGTGACGGCCCGTGGGAAGGATCTGACGGGCTTCTCCGTGGAGGCCATCGACGGCCACATCGGCAAGATCGACCAGACCACGATGGACGTCGGCAGCAGCTACGTTGTCGTCGACACGGGTCCGTGGATCTTCGGTCGGAAGGTCATGCTTCCAGCAGGGACCATCGACCGAGTCGACTGGAACGACGAGAAGGTCTATGTGGACCGGACGAAGGACCAGATCAAGGACTCCCCGGAGCTGACGGATGCAGATCTGGACAACCCGGATTACCGGGACCGGCTCGGCACCTACTACGGCGACACGTACGACCGCACGCTGCCCTGAGCACGTGAGGTAGCCCGACCGCTGTAGTCGTGAACGAAGCCCCGGTGGCAGGAATCAACCCGCCACCGGGGCTTCCCCTTGGCGCGGCGGGAGAGAGGTGCATGTGCCCGTGGCCCATCGTGGCGTGGCTCAGAGGGCGCGCACCGTTGCCCCGATGGCTTCATAGGTCGGCAGGGCACGGCGGTCCAACGTGACCAGACGCCGGCCGTGCGCGAGGGCAGTGGCGGCGATGAGGCCGTCGTAGCTCGCCCCTCCGCGGATGCCGACGCCAGCGAGCGCGCGGAGGGTCGCGGCGTAGCGGTCGGCCGGCAACGTGAGGATCGTGCCCGGGAGCCGTGCGATGAGTTCGGCCGCGGCCGGCGCGGCGAGACGGTGCGGCGCCGGCAGGCGGGTCAACACACTGTACGTCTCGAACAGGACGTGTGCCGGGATGCTTTGGACCTCGCGAGCGACCGCACGCGCCGGTGCATGGTGCTCGTGCCACGGGAGAAGGGCTGGAACGAGAATGCTCGTGTCACAGGTCTCGACCCTGTCGTTCATCGGCGGGTCTCGTCGAGAGTCTCACGCACCACCTCGATGGTGAGGGGCGGCACGTCATCGTCCGGAACGGCAATCGGGAAGCCCTGGGCATCGTCGACGTGCACGGAGGCGGGTGACACCTCGATTTCGAGATGACCATCGACGAAGACGATGTCGATCGGCTGACCCGGGCGCAGGCGCATGGCCTCACGCAGCGCCTTGGGCACGACGACTCGGCCGGCAGCGTCGATGGTGGTGCGCATGGCAGAAATCTACCATTTACGCCCCCTGGACGATGGTGATCCCGCTCAGGTTCCTCTGCCGGAGCGGCTGCCAGACCGGTCATGGCTGTCGAACTGGCGGGGCCGCTCGTCTCGGCTCAGGTCGATGAGTCGGCCCGAGATACGGGTGTCGCGCAGCCGCTGCCACGCTCCGGCAGGCAGCTCAGCGGGCAGCTCGACCAGCGAGAAGTCGCCGCGGATGTCGATCCGGCCGAAGTCCTCCCGTCCCAGCCCACCTTCGTTGGCGAGCGCGCCGACGATCTGGCGGGGCAGCACCCGATGGCGCTTGCCGACGTTGATGCGGTACATCGCGAATCGTTGGCTGCCGCGGCCACTTGGGCCCCGGTCCGCACGATCCCCGCGCGGCCTCCGGGTCTCACGCTCGTCTCGGCCACCGCGCCGCGAGGGGGTGGGCTCTGGCTCCGGCGCGAGGAGCATCGGCTCGCCCCCCTGCCGGACGATCGCGAGCGCCGCGGCGACGTCGGCCTCAGGCACGTCGTGCTCCTCGACGTAGTGCCCGATGACCTGGCGGAAGAAGTCCAGCTGCTCGTGCTGGAGCGCGGCCGTGATCGCGTCGTCGAACCGGCCGAGGCGCACCTCGTTGATGTCCTCGACCGTTGGCAGGCGCATCTCCTCGAGGCTGTGACGCGTCGCCTTCTCGATCGCCTTGAGCAGGTGGCGTTCCCGCGGCGTGACGAAGGAGATCGCATCACCGCTGCGACCCGCACGTCCGGTGCGTCCGATGCGGTGGACGTAGGACTCGGTGTCCGTGGGGATGTCGAAGTTGACGACGTGACTGATCCGCTCCACGTCGAGGCCTCGGGCGGCGACGTCGGTGGCGACGAGGATGTCCAGCTTGCCCTTCCGGAGCTGGTCCACGGTGCGCTCCCGCTGCACCTGGGCGACGTCGCCGTTGATCGCCATCGCCGAGAAGCCCCGAGCCCGCAGCCGCTCGGCGAGGGTCTCGGTCTCGTTCTTGGTCCGGACGAAGACGATCATCGCCTCGAAGTTCTCCACCTCGAGGATCCGGGTCAGGGCGTCCACCTTCTGGGGATAGCTGACGATGAGGTAGCGCTGGGTGATGTTCGGCGCGGTCGTCGTCTTGGCCTTGACGGTGACCTCGACGGGGTCGGTGAGGTACTTCTTCGAGATCCGACGGATCTGCGCGGGCATCGTCGCCGAG
>DASUQN010000179.1:0-5540 GCA_036280515.1 Intrasporangium sp.
GACGGTGACCGAGCGGCCGGTGTGCTCCTTGATGAGGTCCTCGGCGTCGGTGTTGATCCAGGACGGGTCGATGTTGGCCGCCGACAGGACGGTGCCGCGGATCACCACGGCGGGCACCGTCACCCCGATCGGAGAGTCCCCCGTCTCCTTCTCGAACTCGTCGACGATCTGGTCGACGACCTGGGCAACCGCCTCCGGGGTCGCCGGCTGTGGCGTGGCGATCTTGAGCCTGCTCTGCGCGAACTCGCCCTTCTTGAGGTCGACCGGGGCACCCTTGATGCCGCTGCCGCCGATGTCGATGCCGAGCGGGTGGCCCTTCTTCGCCATGTCTGTCGCTTCCTCCGCGGGGTTGATGAGGGGTTGGGGTGTGCGCCGGGCCGGCCGGGCTCAGGGCAGCGTGAGGATCTCGTTGCCATCCTCGGTGATGACGATGGTGTGCTCGAACTGAGCAGAGCGCCTGCCGTCTCGGGTCACCACCGTCCACTTGTCGTCCCACATCTCCCACTCGTGGGTGCCGAGGTTGAGCATCGGCTCGATGGTGAACGTCATGCCGGGCTCCATGACGGTGTTGTACTGCGGCGCGGCGTCGTAGTGGGGGACGATGAGCCCCGAGTGGAACTCGAGGCCGATGCCGTGACCGGTGAAGTCCCGGACGACGCCATAGCCGAAGCGCCTGGCGTAGCTCTCGATGACGCGCCCGATGACATTGAGCTCGCGCCCGGGGCGAGCGGCCTTGATGCCCCGCATCATTGCCTCGTGGGTGCGCTCGACGAGCAGGCGCGACTCCTCGTCGACGTCTCCCACGAGGTAGGTCGCGTCCGTGTCGCCGTGCACCCCGTGGATGTAGGCCGTCACGTCGATGTTGACGATGTCGCCGTCCTCGAGCGGGCGTGCGTCCGGGATGCCGTGGCAGATCACCTCGTTGACGCTCGTGCACACCGACTTGGGGAACGCCTTGTAGCCCAGCGGTGAGGGGTAGGCGCCGTGGTCCAGCATGAACTCGTGCGCGACCGCGTCGAGCTCGTCCGTCGTGACACCCGGGGCGATCCGCTCCGCGGCCGCCGCCATGGCCCGGGCTGCGATGCGCCCCGCGATCCGCATCTTCTCGATCGTCTCGGCATCCTTGACGCGGACGTCGCCGTCCTCGCGGGGATGGGGCACGTCGACGTAGTGCGGACGGGCGATAGAGGCGGGTACGGGTCGTCGCGGAGTCAGCGGATGTGCGGCGACACGGGAGCGGGCCAACGGCATACGGTGGAGTCTAGGTCGTTCGCGCGGGTGGCCCGTGCAGGACGCCGCGCAGCGAACACGTCGAAGGGAGAGCGGGATGAGCTTCTGGTACAACGTCCGGACCGGTCAGGTGGAGACCGACGCGAACCGCAGCATCGGCGAGCGGGTCATGGGTCCCTACGACACCGAGGAAGAGGCTCGCCACGCGCTCGAGACGGCCCGCGCCCGCACCGAGAAGTGGGACGAGGAGGACCGGGAGTGGGAGCAACGCAACGCTGCGCCTGGCTGGGACGACGAGCGGCTCGACGACTGACCGAAGCCGTTCACTCGATCGGTGTCAGGCGTCGAAAGAATGCTCCGCGGCGGGGAAGGAGCCTGACTCGACGTCCGCTGCATAGGCCCTCGCGGCCTGCAGGAGCGTGCCGCGGAGGTCTGCGTACTTCTTGACGAAGCGGGGCGCCTTCCCGGCCCGCAGGCCGGCGAAGTCGCTCCAGACGAGGACCTGGGCGTCGGTGTGGGGCCCGGCGCCGATGCCGACGGTGGGGATGGCGAGGACCTCGGTGACGCGGGCGGCCACCGGTGCGGGCACCATCTCGAGCACCACGGCGAACGCGCCGGCCGCCTCGAGAGTGCGCGCCTCTCGGGCGAGCCGGTCGGCAGCCTCACCCCGGCCCTGGACGCGGTAGCCGCCGAGCTGGTGCTCGCTCTGCGGCGTGAAGCCGATGTGCGCCATGACGGGGATGCCTGCCGTCGTGAGCAGCTCGACGAGCGGGGCCATGGCGGTGCCACCCTCGAGCTTGACGGCGTGCGCCAGACCTTCCTTCATGAAGCGGACGGCCGTGGCGAAACCCTGGTCGAGCGAGCCGCCGTACGAGCCGAACGGGAGGTCGGCAATGACGAGGGCCCGCCTGGTGTTGCGGCTCACCGCGCGGACGAGCGGGATCAGCTCGTCCACCGTGACCGGCACCGTCGTGTCGTAGCCGTACACGTTGTTGCCGGCGGAGTCGCCGACGAGCAGTGCTGGAATACCGGCCTCGTCGAAGATCTGGGCCGAGTACATGTCGTACGCGGTCAGCATGGCCCACCGACGGCCTTGGACCTTGAGGTCCTGCAGGTGCGGGATCCGCACGCGCCGTGGGGACTCGGCGGTGGGCGTGGCTCCCGCGCCGTACGGGTTGGGCTGCTCGGCGGACGAGGCCTCGGTCATGGCGCGAGCATACGCACGCGCCGAGTGACGTTACATCGGTGAAACAGGCATGCGGCAGGATCGACACATGAACCGTCAGGAAGAGTTCGTGCTGCGCACCATCGAGGAGCGCGACATCCGCTTCGTCAGGCTCTGGTTCACCGACGTGCTCGGCACGCTCAAGTCCGTGGCGGTCGCGCCGGCGGAGCTCGAGGGCGCCTTCGCGGAGGGGATCGGCTTCGACGGTTCCGCGATCGAGGGCTTCGCCCGCGTCTACGAGGCGGACATGCTGGCCAAGCCCGACCCCTCGACGTTCCAGATCCTGCCGTGGCGCGGTGACCCGCCCGGCACGGCCCGGATGTTCTGCGAGGTGCAGATGCCCGACGGGTCACCGAGCTTTGCCGACCCGCGGCACGTGCTCCAGCGGGCCCTCGACAAGGCGGCGAACCTCGGGTTCACCTTCTACACCCACCCCGAGATCGAGTTCTTCCTGCTCAAGCAAGAGCCCGGCCCCGACGGACGGCCCGTCCCGGTCGACGACGCCGGCTACTTCGACCACGTGCCCCACGGCACTGGTCACGACTTCCGACGTGCGGCGATCACGATGCTCGAGAACATGGGCATCTCGGTGGAGTTCAGCCACCACGAGGGTGCGCCCGGGCAGAACGAGATCGACCTGCGCTACGCCGACGCCCTCAGCACGGCGGACAACATCATGACCTTCCGGACGGTCGTCAAGGAGGTCGCGCTGTCGCAGGGGATCTACGCGACGTTCATGCCCAAGCCGTTCGCCGAGCACCCCGGCTCCGGGATGCAC
This sequence comes from Intrasporangium sp., assembly GCA_036280515.1. Taxonomy (GTDB): domain Bacteria; phylum Actinomycetota; class Actinomycetes; order Actinomycetales; family Dermatophilaceae; genus Intrasporangium. The sequence continues at coordinate 3,234 of DASUQN010000179.1, forward strand.
ACCCACCTCTCGCTCTTCGAGGGTGACTCCAACGCGTTCTACGAGGCCGGGGCGCCCTACCAGCTGAGCAAGATCGCCAGGCAGTTCATCGCTGGCCTGATCACGCACGGGGCCGAGATCACCGCCGTCACGAACCAGTGGGTCAACTCGTACAAGCGCCTCTGGGGCGGGGGAGAGGCGCCCGCCCACCTGACCTGGGGCCACAACAACCGCTCGGCGCTGGTGCGCGTGCCGATGTACAAGCCGAGCAAGGGGCAGTCGACCCGGATCGAGGTGCGCTCGCTCGACTCGGCGTGCAACCCGTACCTCGCCTACGCCGTCATCCTCGGGGCCGGGCTCAAGGGCATCGAGGAGGGCTACGACCTGCCTCCGGAGTCCGAGGACGACGTGTGGCAGCTCACCGATGCCGAGCGCCGCGCCATGGGGATCAAGCCGCTGCCGGAGTCGCTCGGGTCGGCCATCGAGGAGATGCAGCAGAGCGAGCTGGTCGCCGAGGTCCTCGGCGAGCACGTCTTCGACTTCTTCCTGCGCAACAAGCGGCAGGAGTGGCAGGACTACCGGCACGACGTGTCGCGCTTCGAGCTCGACCGCTACCTGCCGCGCCTCTGAACCGACGGGCGGCTGGCACCGGATGTCCCGCACCACCTCGACCACCGGCACCCTCGCCCGGCTCGGCTTCGCCCATCCGGAACGGGCCGCCGGCCACCTCGCCGACCCCGCCCTGGCCGCCCTTCGCGGCGACGCTGACGACGCGTTGCCCGACGGTGTGCTCCAGGCCGTCGGAGACACGGCCGATCCCGATCTGGCGCTGCTCGGACTCGTCCGCGTCCTCGAGTCCCTGACGAGACAGGGCGACCGGGCAGACCTTCGCGGGCTCGTCGAGGAGCTGCTGGGCGGGGGACCCGGGCGGGACCGGGTGCTCGGCGTCCTCGGGGCCTCGACCGCGCTCGTCGACGAACTCGTGCGGCACCCGGGCCACTGGGTGGACGCGGCCCGGGCCCAGCGGCATACGGCAGAAGAAGTGCGAGCCGAGCTGGTCGCCGCTGTGACCACGGAGCGCGGGAGCACCACGGCACTCGACGCGCTCCGCATCGCCTATCGGCGGGGCCTGCTGCGGATCGCGGCCCGCGACATCACGTCCCCGGACCCGGTCGCCGACATGCCTGGGGTCGGGGAGGCCCTCGCCGAGCTCGCGGAGGCCGCGCTCGAGGCGGCCCTCGCGATCGCCCGCGAGGAGCACGGCGACGGACACGAGCAGTGCCGCCTGGCGATCATCGGGATGGGCAAGACCGGCGGGGGCGAGCTGAACTACGTCAGTGACGTGGACGTCATCTTCGTCGCGGAGCCCGCGGAGGGGGTCGACGAGGAGACGGCCCTGCGCGTCGGCACCGCGCTCGCCTCGGCCACGATGCGCGCCTGCTCGGCGCACACCCAGGAGGGGGCGCTCTGGCCGGTGGACGCCGCGCTTCGTCCCGAGGGCAAGCAGGGCCCGCTCGTGCGCACGATCCGCAGTCACCAGGCCTATTACGAGCGGTGGGCCAAGACGTGGGAGTTCCAGGCGTTGCTCAAGGCGTGGGTCTCGGCGGGGGACCGCGAGGTCGGCCTGCGCTACAAGGAGGCCATCTCGCCGCTCGTCTGGGAGGCCGCGAGCCGAGACAACTTCGTCGAGGACGTCCAGGCGATGCGACGGCGGGTCGAGGAGCACGTGCCCACCAACGAGACGGCGCGCCAGCTCAAGCTCGGGCCTGGCGGTCTGCGCGACGTGGAGTTCAGCGTGCAGCTGCTCCAGCTCGTCCACGGCCGGACCGACCCGTCGCTCCGCTCCGCCACGACGCTCGAAGCCCTGGCTGCCCTCGCCAAGGGCGGCTACGTCGCCCGTGACGACGCGGCCACCCTGGATCGGGCCTACCGGCACCTGCGCTGCCTCGAGCACCGCATCCAGCTGCACCGGCTGCGGCGCACCCATCTCATGCCCGACAACCCGGCCGACCTCCGGCGGCTCGGACGGGCGATGGGGCACCGGACGCATCCCGCGAAGGCGGTCGTCGCCGATCGACAGGCCGTCGCCCGCGAGGTCCGCCGGATCCACGAGCGGCTCTTCTACCGGCCGCTCCTCGCTGCGGTGGCCCGGCTCAGCCCCGACGACGTCGGCCTCTCGCCGGAGGCGGCGCGCGAGCGGCTCCGCGCCCTCGGCTTCCGGGACCCGGCAGGCGCACTGCGCCACATCGAGGCGCTCACCACCGGTGTGAGCCGCCGCGCGGCGATCCAGCGGCAGCTGCTTCCCGTCATGCTCGGCTGGTTCGCCGA
>DASUQN010000180.1:0-4188 GCA_036280515.1 Intrasporangium sp.
CGCATCGTCCCCTACCGCGCCTACGCGCCGGGCGGGTCTGCCGTCGGCTTCGCCCTCGAGTACGCGTACTCCTTCCTGGCGACGGCGCGAATTGCGCTCAGGGAGCGGCGGGCTGGAGCATTCGACGTCGTGCAGGCGTGCAACCCGCCCGACATCTTCTGGCCACTCGCCCGGTGGCTGCGTCGTCGCGATGGCTCGCGGTTCGTCTTCGATCACCACGACCTGTGCCCGGAGCTCTACGTGTCGCGGTTCGCGGACGGGCCCCGGGTGCTGCACCGTGCGTTGCTCCGGCTGGAGCGGGAGACGTTCCGAGCAGCGGACCGGGTGGCCTCCACCAACGAGTCGTATGCCGCTGTCGCGACCGGCCGTGGGGGTGTCCTTCAGGAGTCCGTCACGGTCGTCCGCACCGGGCCCGACCCGAATCGGCTCCGGCGCCGTGAGGCGGTGCCAGAGCTGCGGCGTGGCCGCGAGCACCTCGTCGCCTACCTCGGTGTCATGGGTCCGCAGGACGGGGTCGACATCGCGCTGCGCGCGGCGGACGTCATCATCAATTCAATGGGCCGGCGCGACATCTCCTTCACCCTCATGGGCGCCGGCGACTGCCACGCCGACCTGGTGTCGGAGCGGAACCGCCTCGGACTGCAGGACTTCGTGGAGATGCCCGGGCGCGTGCCGGACGAGACGGTGGCGGAGGTCCTGTCAACGGCCGACGTGGGCCTGTCCCCCGACCCACTCAACCCGCTCAATGACGTCTCGACGATGAACAAGACGATGGAGTACATGTCCTTCGGGCTCCCGGTCGTGGCGTTCGACCTCACCGAGACACGGGTGTCGGCCCAGGACGCCGCGCGCTATGTCGAGCCGAACGACGTCACGGCCTATGCGCGCGCTGTCGTGGACCTGGTGGACGATGCCGCGGCACGCACGGCCATGGGGCGGCGGGGCCGCGAGCTCGTCGAGAAGCACCTGGCGTGGCAGCACCAGCAGGTCGGCTACCTCGCGCTCTACGACGAACTGGTGGGTCGAGCCGGCCCCGGGCGCGGGCGAGACCTGTCCGTCCACACGTCGACCAGCACGCCGGACACGTCAGGGTCGGAGACGCCGAAGCCGTCGGAGACGTCCACGGCGCGGGAGACAGTCGGACATCTCTCAGCAACGGAGGCGTGACCATGTGCGGGATCGCCGGCGCCTTCCAGCAGCCGGACGGCAAGACCGCGGTCAGCACGATGACCGACCGCATCGGCCATCGTGGTCCGGATGCGAGCGGCATCATCGAGCTCGTGTCCCCGGAGAGCGCGGTCGTCCTCGGCCACCGTCGCCTCTCCATCATCGACCTGTCCTCCGCTGCCGACCAGCCGCTTGCCAAGGATGGTCTGACGCTCACGTACAACGGCGAGATCTACAACCACCGAGAGATCAGGCGAGAGCTGGAGGCCGGCGGTGTCCGGTTCACCACGCGCTCCGACACTGAGGTCGTCCTCGAGGCCTGGCGGCGCTGGGGGGCCGAGTCACTGAGGCGTCTCCGCGGGATGTTCGCGTTCGCCATCCACGACGAGAGATCCGGGAGCCTGGCGCTCGCCCGGGACCCGTTCGGGATCAAGCCGCTCTACATCATGCCCAGGGGAGAGGGAATCCTGTTCGCCTCTGAGCTCAAGGCGCTCCTGGCGGCGGTGGGCAGTGAGCTGGTGATGGAGCCGGCGGCGATGGTCGCCTCGGCGCTCTACTACTGGGTGCCACAGGAGTACGTGCCCGTCCGTGGGGTGCACAAGCTGCCTCCGGGAACGTGGACGGAGTACCACCGCGACGGCACGGTGACGTCCGGAACCTACTGGGACGCCGCTGCGGAGGCCGCGCGTGCGGCCCACGGGCCGGCGGTCGACCTGCGCGAGGTGCTCACCTCGTCGGTGGAGGCACACCTCGTCTCCGACGTGCCTGCTGCGTGCTTCCTCAGCGGTGGGCTCGACTCGAGCATCGTCACCGCGCTCGCCCATCGTCGCGACCCATCCATCGAGGCGTACACGATCGCGTTCCGCCCGGAGGACAACCGGCTCGAGGCGATGCCAGACGACGCCCGCTACGCGCGGCAGATGGCCGCACGCCTGGGGATGCCCCTCCACGAGATCGAGATCCGGCCCGACGTCGTCGAGCTGCTGCCTCGAATGGTCGATGTCCTCGACGAGCCGATCGGCGACCCCGCGGCGATCAACACGCTGCTGATGTGCGAGGCCGCCAGGCAGGCCGGGGTCAAGGTGCTCCTCTCGGGCATGGGCGCCGACGAGCTCTTCGGTGGCTACCGCAAGCACCTCGCCATGCTCATGGCCGCGCGGTACCTCCGCGTGCCCGGGCCCATCCGCTCGCTTGTTGCGCCGGCGGTGCGGGCACTGCCGGTCGCGGTCGCGGGGCGTGGACTGCGCACCGTCCGGTGGGCCCACCGATTCCTCACCTTCGCCGAGCTGCCCGAGGAGGAGGCATTCCGGCGCAGCTACACCCTGTACGGCCGGGACGAGCTGGCGGACCTGCTCGACCCGTCGCTCGCAGTGCACGTCGACGGAGTGATCGATGGCCACCGCCGCATCTACGAGGACAACAGCTTGGAGGAGGAGGTCGCCCGCATGTGCCTGGCCGACACCCGGATGTTCCTTCCCGGCCTCAACCTCGCGTACACCGACCGGGCGAGCATGGCTGCCTCCACGGAGGTTCGTGTGCCGTTCGTCGATCCGGCCGTCTTCAGGGCGGCATTCTCGCTCCCCGCCAACGAGCGGATCCGCGGTCGCCAGCAGAAGGCAGCGCTGAAGGACGCAGCGCGAGCATGGCTCCCCGACGAGATCATCGACCGTCCCAAGGCGAGCTTCGGTGCGCCCCTCCGGGCCTGGGTGGCCGGTGACCTGCGCGAGCTCGTGGACGACGTCCTGATCGGTGGTCAGCTCGTGGCGACGGGTTTCCTTCGGGGCGAGCCGCTCCGGCGTCTCGTCGAGGACCAGCGTGCAGGTCGCCGCGACGAAGCGAAACAGGTGTGGCAGCTGCTCAGTCTCGAGCTCTGGTACCGGAACGCCCGCGCTGCCGGTGTCTCTGTGGGCTAGCGAGGAGACGCGGACGATGCAACGGCAGAAGACGGAGGGTGAAGTCGCATGAGGCAGGTGGCCCAGAACTACCGGTCTGGTGAGCTCGTCGTGCTCGACGTGCCCCCGCCCGCCTGCAAGCCAGGGGGAGTGCTGGTCCGGACGACCTACTCGCTCATCTCGACCGGCACCGAGCTGATGAAGGTGAGCGAGGCTCGTCTCTCCCTGCTCGGCAAGGCCCGGGCGCGGCCCGACCAGGTCAGGAAGGTCCTCGACACCGCCGTCCAGCAGGGCCCCGTTGCGACCTATCGAAAGGCCATGAGCAAGCTCGACAGCTATACCCCGCTCGGATACTCGCTGTGCGGCGTCGTGGTCGAGGTCGGTTCGGGTGCCGAGGAGTTCGCCGTCGGGGACGTCGTGGCGGCTGCCGGCAACGAGTTCGCCCTCCACGCCGAGCTGAACTGGATCCCGACCAACTTGTGTGTGCCGGTGCCCTCCGGCGTCGTTCCGGAGCACGCCGCCTTCGCGACCGTCGGGGCCATCGCGATGCAGGGCGTGCGGCGGGCCGAGGTGCAGCTCGGCGAGACGGCCTGCGTCATCGGCCTCGGGCTGATCGGGCAGCTGGTGGTCCGGCTGCTCGTCGCATCCGGTGTCCGCGTCGTCGGCGTCGACACCGTGCCCGATCGCTGCCGGATGGCAGAGGCAGCCGGGGCGGTGGCCTGTGCCGGCGCCGACGACGAGGGAACCGCACATCTCGAGCAGGTGCTCGACACGACGACTGGCGGCATCGGTGCGGATCACATCTTCCTGGCAGCCGGCGGTGGCAGCAACGGCCCAGTCGAGCTTGCGGCCCGGCTCGCGAGGGATCGTGCGCGGGTCGTCGACATCGGCAAGACCCGTCTGGACCTGCCGTGGAACGCCTACTACGAGAAGGAGCTCGACGTCCGCTTCTCACGCTCCTACGGTCCCGGGCGCTACGACGACCGCTACGAGCTACAGGGCATCGACTACCCCGTGGGCTACGTGCGCTGGACCGAGCGACGCAACCTCCAGTGCTTCCTCGACCTGCTGTCGACGGGGTCGATGGAGGTCGGCTCCCTCGTCTCCGGAACCCATCCCGTCGCCGATG
>DASUQN010000181.1:0-6423 GCA_036280515.1 Intrasporangium sp.
AGCGGCATACGGCACGATCTTCACCTCTGCTGGCCTGCTCGGAGCGGACGTCGCGCCGGCCGCCGAGGCGAGCCCCGTGCGGCCCCAGCTCGCCGAGCGCACCTCGCCACTCGTATACGCCTTCGAGGTGGTCGCGGCGCAGTCCTCGGGGACCCAGCGCGGCCGGGCCCTGGACACCCTCGAGCGCCTCCGCGGGCTCGAGCGACTCATCGGGCGCGACGACGCGGCGAGCGGGTGGTCCCTCCCCTTCCCCGTGACCGACGAGCGCACCGCCGGTCGCCTGGGAGACACCGTGCTGAAGCGTGCCGTTGGCGCTCTGGGAGAGGTGCCCGGCGACGCGCCGACGACCGGGTCGCTGGACGACGTGGCGCGGTGGGTCGCCGCGGTCCAGCTCGCGGCGGACACGTGGGGGCTCAACCCGGTCACGTTCCCCGGCATGGAGCAGCCGGACCGGTGATCGACCTCATCCCGCTGCACTTCGCCCATCACATCGCGGGCTTCGAGCCGGATGGCTACGTCTCCGGCGAGGACTGGCTGCAGACGCTTCCCGGGCTGCTCCGTGACCTGCTGGACGAGTGGGAGCTCGAGCCGACCGGCCGAAGCATGAGTGGCTTCTGCTCTGTCGTCATCCCCGTCCGGGTCCTCGGGACCGGCGACGCAGCCGTCCTCAAGGTGTCCTGGCCGCACCCCGAGGCGGCCACGGAGGCGCTCGCGCTCCAGACCTGGAACGGCCATGGCGCTGTCCGGCTCGTCCGGGCGGACCCGGCCCGTTTTGCGCTGCTGCTGGAGCGCCTGGGCACCCGGGACCTGACCGACGTCCCCATCGACGACGCGTGCGCGGTCATCGGCGACCTCCTGACCACGCTCCGCAGGCCAGCGCACCCGCGTGTCCCGCGCCTCGCGGACTACGCCGCCCGGCAGGCGGAGGAGCTCCACGTCGCGCCGCCGGTGATCCCACGGCGCTACCTCGACCAGGCGGCCGCACTCGCCCGTGAGCTCGTGACCCGACCGCCGGCCGAGGAACGACTGCTCCACACGGACCTGCACTACACGAACGTCCTGGCCGGCGACCGCGCACCCTGGCTCGCGATCGACCCCAAGCCGATGGCCGGGGACCCGGCGTTCGAGGTCGCCCCGGCCCTCTGGAACCGCGACGGCGAGCTCGGCACCGGCTCGCAGGTGCGCTGGTCCCTCCGCCGGCGCCTCGAGATCATCTGCGAGCGAGCGGGCCTCGACGAGGGGCGCGCCCGGGCGTGGACCATCGTGCGCGAGGCAGACAACGCGCTGGGGGTGGCGGACGACCCGTCGGCGCGCGACCGCGTCAGTCTGGCGGTCATGATCATCAAGGCGATGAACGACTGAGGGCCCTCGGCCTGCAGCGTCCGGAGACTGTCGATCAGGTGGTGGGCGACCCGAAGAAGGCGATCAGGGCCGTGGCGACGGGCTCGGGGTCGAGCAGTGGAGCGAAGTGACCACTCCCTCCAGTATGCGGGGCTGGCTCTGGGCCGTCCCCCTCTCACCGCTCTGCGCGGGGTGGCCGCACCCCGTGACACGCTGGTGGTGTGGCAAACCTTCTCGCGAACGCAACGAGCCCGTATCTCCTCCAGCACCGGGACAACCCGGTCCACTGGCGGGAGTGGGGTGAGGCGGCCTTCGCCGAGGCCCGCGAGCGCAACGTCCCCGTCCTCCTCTCGGTCGGCTACGCCGCCTGCCACTGGTGCCACGTCATGGCGCACGAGTCCTTCGAGGACGAGCAGGTGGCCCGCGCGCTCAACGACCGCTTCGTCTCCGTCAAGGTTGATCGCGAGGAACGACCTGACATCGACACGGTCTACATGTCCGCGGTCACCGCGCTGACGGGCCAAGGCGGCTGGCCCATGACCGTCTTCCTCACTCCTGATGGACAACCCTTCTTCGCGGGCACCTACTTCCCCCGAGCACATTTCCTCCGCCTCCTCGACGCCATCGACGAGGCGTGGCGCACGCGAGAGGACGAGGTGCGCGCCTCCGGCCTCCACATCGCCGGTGCCCTTCGCGAGGCCGTTGGCAGCCCCCAGCCGTATGCCGCTGAGCTCGCTGATCTCGACCGCGCGGTCACCGTGTTGTCGGCTCAGTTCGACGCGTCCGCAGGCGGGTTCGGGACGGCGCCGAAGTTCCCGCCGTCGATGGTGCTCGAGTTCCTGCTGCGACACCACGCCCGGACCGGGGACGATGAATCGCTGGCCATGGCAGACCGGACCCTCGAGGCGATGGCCCGCAGCGGCATGTACGACCAGGTCGGCGGGGGTTTCGCGCGCTACTCCGTCGACGCGAACTGGGTCGTGCCGCACTTCGAGAAGATGCTCTACGACAACGCGCTGCTGTTGCGTGTCTACGCCCACTGGTGGCGGATGACTCGGAAGCCCTTGGCGGAGAAGGTGGTTCGCGAGACCGCCACGTTCCTCCTCGAGGAGCTTCGAACAGCCGAGGGCGGGTTCGCGTCCTCGCTGGACGCCGACACGAACGGCGTCGAGGGCCTGACCTACGTCTGGACTCCCGGCGAGCTCAAGGAGGTGCTCGGCGAGGAGGACGGGAAGCGTGCGGCACGGCTGTTCTCGGTGACCGACAGCGGCACCTTCGAGCACGGCACGTCGACCCTGCAGCTGCTCACGGATCCCGACGACCTGGCCTGGTTCGGTACGGTGCGCTCCCGGCTCGGCCGGGCCAGGGCCGAGCGTCCGCAACCTGCCCGGGACGACAAGGTCGTGACGTCGTGGAACGGCTTGGCCATCGCCGCTCTCGCGGAGGCCGGCGCGATCCTCGACGAGCCCGAGTGGGTTGCCTCCGCGGTCAGTTGTGCCGACCTCGTGCTGGAGCTGCATGTGGTCGATGGTCACCTTCGGCGCGCCTCGAGGGACGGCCGGGTCGGGGAGGCGTCCGGTGTGGCGGATGACCACGGCAACCTCGCCGAGGGGCTGCTCGCGCTCCACCAGGCCACGGGTGAGGCGCGGTGGCTCGTCGCCGGGGGACGGGTGCTGGCGCAGGCGCGGGACCGCTTCGCTGCCGAGGACGGGGGGTTCCACGACACCGCCTCGGACGCCGAGCAGCTCTTCCTGCGCCCTCGGAGCGGCGCGGACAACGCTGAGCCGTCGGGCCAGTCCGCTCTCGCCGGCGCCCTCGTGACGCTGGGCGCCCTGACCGGCTCCGCGGACGAGCTCGAGGCCGGCCGCCGCGCCGTCGAGGCAGGCACGGCACTGGCCGTCCGCGAGCCCCGGTTCGGGGGCTGGACCCTCGCGATCGCCGAGGCCCTCGCAGCGGGGCCGCTCCAGGTCGCCATCGTGGGCGACGGGCCCGACGGGGATGCGCTGGCGCGCACGGCGCGGCTCGCGTCGAGCCCCGGGCTGGTGCTCGTCCACGGCGGGCCAAATGCGCCCGGGATCCCCCTGCTCGAGGATCGCCCTCTTGTGGAAGGCAACCCAGCGGCATACGTCTGCCGTGGTTTCGTCTGCGACCGCCCCGTGACGACGACCGAGGAGCTCAGCCAAGCGCTGGCCCGACTGCACCGACGGGATGGAGAGGACGGCTCAGGCCGTCAGCTGCCGGTGTAGGCGGCCAGGCACCGCGCTGCGGCGGCTTCGGCGGCCGCACGGTCCTCGCCAGAAGCGATCTGTGCCTCGGTCCAGGCGGCGACGCTGCGCTTCATGAACTCGAGGCCCTCGGAGCTCATCTGCCACTCGAGCGCCTGGGCGTCGTCCAGGTGCTCGCCCGTGGTCAGGTGCATCGAGAGGCCGAGCAGCATCATGTCCCAGCCGATGCCGACCGCGCCGGGACCGAAGTCAGGCCACCGCTCGTCGACGTGCGCGATGTGCTCGACGCGGAGCTGGGAGCCCTCGCCATCCGTACTGAAGGTGGCGACGACCCAGGAGACGCCCATGCCGCCGAACTCCCAGGTGAGGCGGATCCGATCCTGCGGCACGCACTCCTCGATGGTGCCGCCGGCGTTGCCCTGGAGCTGGTACTGGCCGCCCTCTCGCAGGTCGCCGGTGACGGGCATGAGCCACCGCGAGATGCGCTCGGCGCGGGTGCAGGCGTCCCAGAGGTCGGCGAGTGGGACGGCGTAGGTCTGGGTGAGGACGACCGACTTCGTCTCCTGCCCGTCACGGCTTCCCGTCGCGACGACGCGGTCGACGGCTTCGAGCTGGTCCAGACGGTTGAGCGTGTCCATTCGGAACTCCTTTGTAGGGATTGATCTCTCGTTCGGCATTGGGGATGGGAGCCGGTGTCTCCGACGTCTGCGAAGTGGTGGCTCGTCGGCCGCGCCGCAGCTCGGTACCGAGGGCGTCGAGCCGCTGCGTCCAGAAGGCCCGGAAGTTCGCCAGCCACATGTCGAGCTCCTCCAGGGGAGCGGGGTCAACTGCATAGATCCGCCGGGTGCCTTCGGCGCGGACCGTCGTGAACCCGTTGTCCCTCAACACCTTCAGGTGCTGGGAGACGGCCGGGTGCGAGATGCCGAACTCCTCGCCGATGGCTCGCGCCAGCTCGCCTGACGACAGCTCCCCCTCGGACAGGAGGACGAGCAGCCGACGGCGAACCGGGTCACCGAGGACGTCGAGTGCGTGCACGTCCCCAGTATTTTCGATGTTGCTTAATTAAGTCAAGACGCAAATTGCTTCCCGGCAGTCGAGATGTAAACGGGCGTGCCACGGCAAGCGGCGCAGACCTTCCAGCACGACGGAGACGACGCATCTCCCCCGGATCAGGTCCAGAACCCGAGGAGGCTGCCGCCGATCCGGATGATGAACGCCGAGACGATCATGACGAAGACGGCCCGGACGAAGCCGCTGCCCCGGGCGACCGCCGTGCGAGCCCCGATGTAGCCGCCCGCGATGTTGCCCACCGCCATGACGAGGCCGACCTGCCAGAGGACGTGCCCGCCCGGGGCGAAGACCGTCAGCGCGCCCAGGTTGGTGGCGAAGTTGGCGATCTTCGCCTTGACGCTGGCCTCGAGGAAGGTGTAGCCGAGCAGGCCGACGAGAGCGAACACGAGGAACGAGCCGGTGCCTGGACCAAGGGCCCCGTCGTAGACCCCGATGACAAGGCCGGTGAGCATCGCGAGGGCGACGTGCTTGTGCCCGTGGAACCGCTTGATCGACTCGCGGCCGAGGTCCGGCCGCAGGATCGTGTAGGCGCCGACGACAACGAGGAGCACGAGGATGATCGGGTAGAACGCCGACTTGGGGATGTGCAGCCCGATGACGGCGCCGCCGATGGCCCCGACGTAGGCGACCGCCGCCATGGGCAGGGCCGTGCGCAGGTCCGCCCCAACGCGCCGGACGTAGGTCACGGAGCTCGTCGCAGTGCCGAAGATCGAGCTCACCTTGTTCGTGGCGAGCAGCTGCGCAGGGGTCGCGGATGGAATCCCGATGAGCAGGGCCGGCAGCTGGATCAGGCCGCCACCACCGACGACCGCATCGATCCAACCCGCGGCGAGGGCAGCCAGGCCCAGGAGGGCGATGACGCCCGGTGTCAGGTCCTCCGTCAAAGGAGGTTCCACGCGTCGACGATCGTCCTGATGTCGGCGAGGTCGTGGGCAATGGCGTCGGGAGTCGCCTCATGCGACACCTGCTGGTCGACCGGGATCTCGGAGTGTGGGATCCAGATCGCCCGCATCCCGACCTGCTGTGGGCCGTGGACGTCCTCGAACGAGCGGTCCCCGACGTAGGCGCACTCCTCGACGGGGACTCCCAAGGCCTCGGCGGCATGGGCGAAGATCTCCGCCTGGGGCTTCACCCACGGCACCTCGCTCGAGTAGACATCTGCGTCGATGAGGTGAAGGACGCCGTCACGCTCGAAGATGCCACGGTGGTAGTCGCGGTCCCAGATCGTGTTGGACAGCACGCCGATCCGGATCCCCTTGGCGCGCAGCGTCTCCCACAGCGGGCCGATGGAGGGGTGCGTGAAGGTGTGCGGCTCCCAGAACGCACGGTAGGCCGCGGTGCCCGCCTCCGTCCGGGCGTCCCCGTGCGGCAGGCCGCACGACTCGAGGATCTCGTGGAGACGCGCGCTCAGCCCCTCGGAGCGCCCGCGCTTCCATGCGAGGTCCTCAGCGGCAGACAGCGCGCTCACGAGGTCGTCGCGCGAGCACGCCACGAGACCGGCGCCGTCGGCGAAGGCGGTCCACTGCGCACGCAGGTCGACCGTGTGCCACGGCGTGATGGTGCCACCCCAGTCGAAGATGACCGCCTTGACCGGCGGCCTGCGGGGGCGGGCGAACGCCGATCCGGTCTCGGTCACGACCCCCGCACCTCGGCGAGCACCGACTCGACGGCCGAATCCAGAGCCACCTCACGGCGCTCTCCCGAGCGGCGGTCCTTGATCTCGACCCTGCCCTCGGCGAGGCCGCGGCCGACGACGATGATGGTCGGCACCCCGATGAGCTCGGAG
>DASUQN010000182.1:0-5554 GCA_036280515.1 Intrasporangium sp.
GTCGAGGTCGCCGGCGGCCAGGGCCGCCGCGTAGCCACCGGGGGTGGAGACCTTGTGAACCTGCCAGCGGCCACCGTTGAACCCCGGGTCGCCGGGCGCGGCCGTGGCCACGCTGCTCTGGGCGCCGAAGAAGTTGTAGATGGTGTCCCAGCTCTGAGCGGGCGCCCCCGTGCCCGAGAGGTCTGTCGGCGTCGCGACGGTGCGGTAGAGGACGTGGTCGACGTAGAACGCGGGACCGCTGACGCCGGCGCTCGCCTGGCCGGCACCGCCGATCGCAACGGCCGCGGTGGCCGCGAGAGCAGCCGTCGTGCCAAGGATTCGCTTGATGTGCATTCGATTTCACCTCCGTGGAGCCAGCCGGGCGGCTGGCCCTTCGATTCAACGGCGGCGTCGTCGCTGACTCCATGATCGCGTCGTTACCCGGTCCTTACGGGGTCGTGACGTGGGCCCCGGGCGCTGCTCGAGGCGGTTCGCGGCGGCGGCTGCAGCCCTATCCTGAGGTCGTGCCTCGGGTGCTCGTGATCGACGACGACTCGACGGTCGCGGGAGTCGTGGCCGCCTATCTCGAGCGCGCCGGGATGGACGTCGACGTCGCGGGGGACGGTCCCGCAGGGCTCGTCGCGGCAAGGAACCACCCACCCGACGTCGTCCTGCTCGACCTCATGCTGCCCGGGCCTGATGGGCTCGAGGTGTGCCGGCAGCTGCGCCTCGTCCATCCCGGGCTGCCGGTCATCATGGTCACCGCCCGCGGTGAGGAGCCCGATCGGGTCCTCGGCCTGCAGATCGGTGCGGACGACTACGTGACGAAGCCGTTCAGCCCCCGCGAGCTCGTCCTGCGCGTCCAGTCTCTGCTGCGCCGCGTTGAGCACGCCTCTGTGGCGCAGGCCGACGGCGCGTCCGCTGTCCCAGCCGAGCTCGTCGACGGAGACCTCGTGGTCGACCGTGCCGGTCATCGCGTCCGTCTCGGTGGCGGTGAACTCACCCTGACGACAAGGGAGTTCGACCTGCTCAGCTGGTTCGTCGCGCACCCTGGACAGGTCTTCACGCGGGCCGAGCTGATGTCTGCGGTCTGGGGCTGGGAGTTCGGCGACGAGTCGACGGTGACCGTCCACGTCCGACGCGTCCGCGAGAAGGTCGAGGCCGACCCCGGCCGGCCACGGCGGCTGGTCACCGTCTTCGGCGTTGGCTACCGGTGGGACCCGGCAGTTCCCTCGAACGGCGACGCGCATGGGGGCTGAGCTCCAGGCCGTCCTCGTGTCCGCGGGTGTGGCGACACTGGTCGGGGGCGCGGGTGCCGTCCTCGTGCTCCTCCTCACACGCCGGCCCTCCGTGCGGGCCGTGGCGCGAGCAGCGCTCGCCGCGCCCGTCATCGTCGTGCTCGCGGTCGCAGCCGGGATCTACGCGAGTGCCCGAGCCATGCTGCTGTCCGAGCATGACTCGCGCCTCGTGCTGCTCGGCCTGCTGGCGGCACTCCCGGTCGCCCTCGTGACGGGCTGGATCATCGCCCGGCACGTCCAGGACCTGGGCAGGACGCTCGCCGAGGCGGAGTCGGCACGGCGGCGAGAGCTCGAGGTGGAGGAGCGTCGCCGGGAGCTCGTCGCCTGGCTGTCGCACGACCTGCGAACGCCCTTGGCCGGCATCGGTGCCTTGGCCGAGGCCCTCGAGGACGGTGTGGCGGGCGATCCAGCCGCCGCCTTCGCCAGGCTGCGTCGGGAGGTCGGCCGGATGAGCGGCATGGTCGACGACCTGCTCGACCTGTCGCGGATCCACGCGGGGGACGTCGCCCGGAACCGGCAGCCAGTGAGCCTGAGCGACCTCGTGTCCGACGTCGTCGCCTCGGCTCAGCCCGTCGCCGCCGCCTCGGGCGTGGCGCTGACCGGAACGGCCGAGGACCCCGTCGTCGCGTCGGTCGACGCCAGCGAGCTGACGCGAGTGGTCGAGAACCTCGTCGCGAACGCGCTGCGGCACACGCCTGCCGGCGGGTCCGTCCAGGTGTCCGTGGGGGAGTGTGACGGGCAGCAGGTGGTCGCGGTCCAGGACGGCTGCGGGGGCATCCCCGAGGAGTTCCTGCCGCGCCTGTTCGAGCCGGCCTTCCGCGGCACGGCTGCCCGCACGCCGCGCGGGTCCGAGGGAGCCGGCCTGGGTCTCGCCATCGTGCGCGGGATCGTCGAGGCCCACGGCGGCTCGGTCTCGGTGCGCAACGAAGGAGCCGGGTGTCGCTTCCAGGTGTCCCTTCCAGGCGCCTGAGGGTCACCGACGACCACGCGGCGGAGGGCACCCCGGCTGGTCGACCTACGCTGCGGTCAGAGCCGCCGAGCCGAACGCCACGTTGAAGCGGTCGCACCAGATGACGACCGAGGCGAGGCCGTCCAGGTCGCTTCCGTCCGGGAGGCGGTAGTTCTGGTTACCGTCGGTGCCCTTGAGGAGCCCGAGCGGGACATGACGCCCATCGTCGTAGCGTCCCCAGTCGTGGCCGCCGGCCGGCTGGTCGGTGAGCCAGACGTGCACGTCGGGACCGTCGCTCGTCGAGAAGTCCTCGAGCCGCAGGTGCACCGATCCGTCGGGCAGCTCGAGCACGCGAGCGCGTCCGGACGTCGCGTGCTCGCCATCGACGAACGTGCCGGTAGCCAGCGTTCGCGGCTCCGGATCGGGCGCCGCGCTGGGGGACGTCGACGACGTGACGCTGTTGCCAGTGCCTGCGGAGATCGACGTGGTGACCATGGGCAGCGCTTCGTTCACCGTGCTTCGCGTCAGGAGACGCCACGGCTGGAAGAGGGCCATGGCGACCACAGCGGCCACGAACGCCACGGAGAGAAGAGGGAGCCAGATTCGTCTCGACATGCTCCCAGCGCACCACCGGGCCGGGCAGCGCTGCCATGACGAGGCGGTGACGACTCCTTACGTGGTGGTGACGTGAGAAGGCGATGCCGTATGCCGCTGGGCTCGCCCCCGGGCGGACCTGGCCACCTGCGTGGGGTTGCGCAAGGCACTCCGGGGTACGTCTGCAGGGTGTCAACACCAACCGAGCTACTGGTGCCCGCGCTCCAGGTCGACGCGCGTCTCACGGAGATCGAGCGCAGTGTGAACCTGCTGCTCAACGTCACGCCGGTCAATGCGGCGGAGGCGTGGACGGACTTCGAGCGGAGTGATTTCGGGTCGGCCCCCACCCTCCGGCTGCGGCCGCTGGAGTTCGAGCCGGACCTGGTGCGGCGCGAGCTCTACAACCTCGAGATCGAGGACATCACTGACCCTGCCCTGCACAGCCTCTTCCGGACGAAGAGAGACGAGATCGCACGAATGGTCACTGCCCTGGAGGATCGTGACACCTCTCGGTTCGTGTACGGGTCGCTGCAGCTCTACGGAGGTGTCACCGCGCCTCTCGCACGGGCTGCGGAGGAGCTGCTCGAGGTCATCCCGGCCCAGGCACCCAGCACCCACACCGTCACGGCCGGGGTGTTCGCCGAAGCGGCTCAGGAGGAGTTCGAACGCTACCGGGCCGTGTATCCAGACTTCCCGGTCAGCTTCGAGGTGCGCGAAGACGTCTCCGAGCTGATGGTGTCCTTCGGCCGGTTGCTCATCCCCGAGTCCGCGTCCTTCAGGACCGATCGTGTCGAGCCCTTGCTGCACCACGAGGTCGGCACCCATGTCGTCACCTACCAGAACGGCGCCAGGCAACCGCTCAAGCTGCTGACCATGGGACTGCCCGGCTACGACGAGACCCAGGAAGGCCTTGCCGTGCTGGCGGAGTACCTGACCGGCGGCTTGGACCCCCGACGCCTGCGCGTGCTCGCCGGAAGGGTCGTCGCCGTGGGGAAGATGCTCGACGGCGCCGAGTTCCTCGACATCTTCGAATCACTGCGGAGCGACTACCACATACCGACGAAGACCGCCTGGTCCATCGCCATCCGCGTCGTCGTCGGTGGCGGGAACGTCAAGGACGCGATCTACCTTCGTGGCATCTCGCGCATCCTCGACCTGCTCGCGGAAGGCGGCAGCCTGGACCCGCTCTTCGTCGGAAAGCTTGCCCTGGACCACATCGAGCTCATCCAAGAGCTGCTCGAGCGCGAGGTTCTCCAGCCGCCGTGGGTACGTCCTCGGTGGTTGGACGCGCCCGGTGCGCAGGAGCGCCTGGACAGGCTGCGTGCGGGTAGGTCGGTCATGGATCTGTACGAGGGAGAGGAAGCGGCATGAGGATTGCGTTCTTCGTCAAGGACATCGACACCGAGGTGGACGAGTACACGACGACGCGCCTCGCGCGGGCTGCGTGCCAGGGTGGGCACGAGGTCTGGTACGTCGGCGTCGGCGACGTCGAGCTGGGGGACGGCGACGGGCAGCTCCTGGCGCGGGCTCGCCGTGCCGAGTTCCACGGCGGCGACACGCTGGCCACCTTGATGGAGCGGATCAAGGAACGCGATGCCGAACGGATCGTCATGGAAGACCTCGATGCCCTGTTCCTGCGCAACGAGTCCATCGACGACCTACAGGAGCGGCCATGGGCGAGCCCCCTGGGCGCGGTCTTCGGCCAGATGCTCAAGGCCCGCGGCGTCACCGTCGTGAACGACCCGATGTCCCTCATCCGGGCGACGAGCAAGCTCTACCTGGAGGAGTTCCCCGAGAAGATCCGGCCCCGATCGCTGGTGACCCGAGACCCGGCGGCGATCGAGGAGTTCGTGGCCAAGGTCGGTCACTCTGTGGTGAAGCCGCTCTACGGCGGCAAGGGCCGCAACGTGTTCATGATCGAGGACGAGAACGAGACGAACCTGGCCCAGATGACCGAGGCGGTGTTGGAGGACGGGTACGCCCTCGTCCAGGAGTTCGTCGACGGTGGTGAGAACGGGGATGTTCGTATCTTCCTGCTCGACGGGCAGATCCTCGAGCGCGACGGGAAGCTGGCGGCCTTCAGGCGAGTACCGACGGGCAACGACCCCCGGGCAAACATCAGCGTCGGTGGACGCTCCGTGCCGGTCGACACCGATGACGTCGAGCTCAGCGTGGTCGAAGCGATGAGCGACAAGCTCGTGGCAGACGGGATGTTCTTCGTTGGCATCGACGTGATCGGCGGCAAGGTCGTGGAGATCAACGCGGAGAGCGCGGGGGGCATGCAGAGCGTCGAAAGGCTCTACGACGTTGACGTCTGTCCCACCGTCATCGAGGCCCTGGAGCGACGCGTCGGCTCACGCTGAGCTGCCAGCCGGTCACCAGCCTGCGAGCTGGCGGACTGTCTGGACCGTGTCGATCTCGTCGACGGGCTTGTCGTCTCGATATCGCAGCACCCGGGCGAACCGGAGGGCCATCCCTCCGGCATAGCGGCTGGACCGCTGGACGCCGTCGAACGCGATCTCGACGACCTGCTCGGGACGGAGCTGCACGACCCACTCGGTCGAGTCCGGGTCGTCCACGGCCAGCCCACGAAATCGCTCTGTCTGCCACCGCAGCATCTCGTCCGTCATGCCCTTGAAGGTCTTACACGGAGGATAGTGACTGATAGTGTGGTCCCATGACAGATCGCCTCTACCTCCGGATCTCCCTCGACACTCTCGCCTCCGGATCCATC
>DASUQN010000183.1:0-5554 GCA_036280515.1 Intrasporangium sp.
TCCCTCGCCGCAACGTATGCCGCTGAGTTCAATGCCGCTTTCGTCTCGGCTCCCACGTCGGGCGGGCTGTTCAAGCGAGTCCGCGCGGCGTGCGAGGAGCGTGGACGTGACGGTGATGAGCTGGTGTACTCGGCCGCCCAGGTCGTCGTGCTTGGTGACGACGAGGCGACCCTTCGGCGTCGGGCCGGGGCCATCGGCCGCCGGGTCGAGGAGCTGCGCGGCAACGGCCTGGCGGGGTCGGCTGGCGAGATCGTCGACAGGATCGGCGCCTTCGCCGAGGTGGGGGCATCGCGGATCTACCTCCAGGTGCTCGACCTGTCGGACCTCGACCACGTCGAGCAGATCGCGGATGGGGTCCTGCGCCAGCTCCGCTGACCCCCACCTCCGCAACACGCCCGGCACCTCGGAACTCACCTGTGATGCAGCAGGGGCGAGTTCCACGGTATCGGGCGTGTTGCCGTCTCGGGTGACACCCGCCGAGCCGCTCCAGTCATCCCGGGAAACTGCGGACGAACTCGCCGACGATCGGCCAGAAGCGCTCGGGGGCGTCCAGCCACGTGAAGTGGCCAGCGCCGGGGACGACCTCGAGGCGAGCAGTTCCTCCCGGCAGGGCTGCGACGATCTCCTCGGCCGCAGCCACCGGGGTCACGGGATCCAGCTCGCCCACGACCACGAGCGTTGGGGAGCGGACCCGGTCCAGCTGGTCGATGATGTCGACCCGGCGGACGAGCTCCATCCCGTGGGCGTTGAGGTCGGCGTTGCGAGGCGACCTGGCTCGACGTTCCTCGTTCGGATGGTGCGGCCCGAAAGCGGCGTAGACCCGGGCCCACTCGTCATCCGTCACGTCCTCGCCCGCGTAGCTGCGCCGGGCGAGATCGGCCACTTCCTGGCCGGCGACACGACGGAAGGCCCCGACGAGACGGGCCGGGTCCCACCGGGCGAACCCGGAGAGGATGCCCAGACCCGCGGCGTGGCCGGGGTGGCGGGTCCCGTACAGCAGGACGATGGGCGCGCCCAGCGAGTGACCGAGCACGACAGGTGCACCGATCCCCAGGGTGTCGCAGAAGTGCCGGATGTCGTCGGCGCACGCCTCGAGGCTCCACTCCTGCGTGCGTCCCCAGTCGGAGCGCCCATGTCCGCGCAGGTCGAGGTAGACCACCTGGCTGACCTCCGCGAGGCGGCCGAAGTCCGGCTTGAAGTAGGAGTGGTCGAACGAGCCGGGACCGCCGTGCACGAGGACGACCGTCGGCCGACGGCGGAAATCGCCACCGTCAGCGACGAGCGCCGATCCGTCGACGTCGAACCAGAGCCGGGTGCCGTTCACCTGCACCTGCATGGCGTCGCTCCCGTCATCGACCCGTTCATCGGTCGTCAGCGCCGGCGCGGGGCAGCCCCCAGAGCATGACGTAGAGCAGGCGCGGCCGTCCCGCTGCATCCGGGTCGGCGAACGTCACCGTGGGGTTGTCCGGGTCGGCGGCGTCCACCACGAAGGTCCGCTCGTCCACAGGCAGCGCGTCCTTTGCCCCTCCCTCACTCCTGATCGTGAGGCCGGGCCCGGTCACGGTGACCTCGAGCCGCCGGTCGGGCCAGGCGTAGACGCCGGCGAAGCGGCTCAGGTCCCCTGCTGCGCCGGCCACAGCCCCGAGGCGCAGCGGCGGGACACCGATCCCGAACAGCGACTCCATCAGCTCGGCGAAGATCGAGCGACCCAACGCACGTCCACTACTGGAGTTGGTCAGGAGGGCGACCGCGGCGTGCTGCTCGGGCAGGATCCGGAGGAGGGACCGCTCGCCGTTGACGAGCCCGTCCCAGCCCCAGGCCTGTCCATTCACCCAGTCGAACCGCGCCCAGCCGAGGCACCACTCGTCCAGCCAAGCGTGGATCGGCTGGCTGGCGTGTACGACGCGCAGCGCCGCCAGAGCGGGGTCCTCGAGATGGAGCGTCGCGAACCGCAGCAGGTCCGTGACGGTGGATACCGTGCCCACTCCGGCCGGGCCGTAGGCGAGTCCCCTCAGCGGCTCGACCGGCACCGGACCAGCGGCCGTCATCGTGTGCCCGGAGGCTCGTCCCACGTGGTCGCTCGAGGGACCGAACGACGTCTCGCGCAGGCCCGGCTCCGCGAGCCAGAGCGTCATGGCGTCCTCCCAGGCCAGGCCTGTCACGCCCTCGATGGCCCGGCCCAGCAGGTTCCATCCGGCGTTCGTGTACGACCAGAAGTCCATCGGTGGGCCCGCGTCGCCGATCTCCGCGGCCATCCTGGACAGTGCGTCGACCGACTCGTCCCTCCGACCGTCGAAGTCGAACTCGAGGTGTGCACGCAGCGGCAGACGCGAGCGGTTGGCGAGCAGATCACGCAGGGTCGCGGCACCGATCCACTCGCTGCCGACCAGCTCCGGCACGTGCGCGACAGCCGGGTCGTCCAGGGACAACCTGCCAGCCTCGGCCAGCCGCGCCAGCACGGTCGCGACCATCGACTTTGTCAGGGATCCCACGGCGAAGCGAGTCTCACGCGTGACCGGCTCACCGAGCCGCACGTCGGCGACGCCGTGGCAGGCGACGGACACCGTGCCGTCGCGGACGATGCCGAGCGCAGCGCCCGGCACCGAATGGCGCTGGGCATGGTCGCTCAGCAAGGCGGCCAGATCGCCGTCGTCCACGGCGACCATCGTTTCACTTCGCGCAGATCGCGGCGGGTCATTGCGCGGGCCCAACGCCGCCACATCCGGCAACACGCCCGCTACCTCGAAACCCACCCCTGTTGCTCCACTGGTCAGTTTCGAGGAGCCGGGCGTGTTGCGGGTGGGTGACCGAGACGGTCATGAAGGTCGCCCCGGTCGAGTGCGGCGTGGCCTCGGCGACCTACAGCTTCGTGCGTTTCGGTGGTGGAGCGGTCGCACCCTGGATCGCCGGGCGACTGGGCGAGGAGTCGATCCAGCTGCCGTTCTGGGTGGGCGCCGGGGCCGTGGTTCTCGGTGCGCTCGTGCTGCTGAGCGCCCGGGCCGAGCCGAGTGACATCGACACGCAGCCCGGGCACGGCGCCGGGGCGGTCAACTCCGAGCTCGAGCCGGAGGCTGTCACGGTCGGCGGTGCCTGATGTTGCACCTCGGCAACACGCCCGGCGCCTGGCAACTCACCAATGCTGCAACACGGGTGACCTTCGATGTACCGGGCGTGTTGCGGTTGTGGCGCTCACGGTCGCAGCCCGACGCGTCAGTGGAAGGTGACGTTGCGGCCGGCGCGCATCGCGGCATAGGCCTCGGGGTCCGCTTCGAGCGCGGCACGGCGGGTCTTGCGCCGATAGCGCCAGATCTGCGCCAGTCCCAGGAACCAGACCGGGAACTGGACGGTCATGGCGGCCCGGAAGGCGTCCGTGTCCCACGTCGACGGGCCCCCTGGTGCCACGCGGTCAAGGACCACGCCGACCAGCGCCACCGCGGCGAGGGTAGCGACGAACCCGCCCGTGTTGACGATCCCGGACGCGCTGCCGAGCCGCGTCGGCGGGTTGAACGTCCGGGCCATGTCGAAGCCGATCATCGAGCCTGGCCCCCCGACGGCGATGACGATGACGAGAGTCACGAGCAGCCACAACGGCGCCCGCCCGGGCCAGAGCAGCACCGCCGCCCAGGCGGCCACGCCTGCCACGACGATCCACATGACGAGCGTGCTTCGCGAGAACGGATAGCGCATGACCAAGGTCCCGACGAGCGGACCCGTCGCCATCGACGTGGCGGTCATGGTCATGAGCAGGATGCTCGCCGTCTGTGGGCTGAGGCCCTGTCCCGAGACGAGGAAGGGGAAGCCCCAGAGCATCGTGAACATGTTGGCGGCGAACTGCGACGTGAAGTGGGACCACAGGCACAGCCGCGTGCCCGGGACCAGCCAGGCCTGCCTCAGGGTGCGCGCGAGCGCTCGCAGCCGCAGGTCGTCGCGGTGGTGGTCGGCGTAGGGGCTGTCCTTGACGACGACGACGAGCAGGATGCCGGTGATGATCCCGAGGGAGGCGGCCACGGCATACGACGGCGTCCAGCCGAACGTCGTCAAGGCAGCGGCCAAGGGGCCCGCCGCCGCCAGCGCACCCAGCTGTCCGAGCAGACCCGTCAGCTGGGTCACCATGGGGGTCCGGCGCGGTGAGAACCAGAGCGCGACCAGCCGGAGCACCGAGATGAACACCATCGCGTCGCCCATGCCGAGCAGCACGCGACACGCCAGGGCTGCCGGGTATGAGTCGACGAAGGCGAAGACGAGCTGCGCCGCCGTCATGAGCGTCAGGCCGACGGCGAGCAGCCGCTTCGAGCCGAAGCGGTCGAGCAGCGCCCCGACCGGCAGCTGCATCGCGGCGTAGACGAAGACCTGGATGATGGTGAAGGTCGACAGCGCAGCGGAGCTGATGCCGAAGCGTTCCGCCGCCTGGAGTCCAGCCACGCCCAGCGACGTGCGATGGAAGACCGCCAGGACGTAGACCGAGATAGCGGCCAGCCAGACCGCCCACGCCCGGCGCCCGTCCAGGGCGAAGTCGAGGCTCATCTCTCCGCGCTGGACACCTTGGGCACGCAGTCGACGATCGCCTTGGCGACGGTCTTGCTCATGTCGGGGTGGAAGACGCTGGGAATGATGTAGTTCGGGTTGAGCTGCTCGTCCGTCACCACCGACGCGATGGCCTCGGCGGCCTTGATGAGCATCTCCGTGGTCACGTCGTGGGCCTTGGCGTCGAGCAGGCCGCGGAACACCCCGGGGAAGGCGAGCACGTTGTTGATCTGGTTCGGGTAGTCGCTCCGACCCGACGCGACGACGGTGGCGTGCTTCGCGGCCTCGTGGATGTCCACCTCGGGGTCGGGGTTGGCCAGGGCGAAGACGATCCGCTGCTCGGCCATCTCGTCGATCCACGCCGGGTCGAGGATGCGCGGCGCGCTGACCCCGATGAACACGTCGGCCCCCTGCAACCCGTCGCGCAGCGAGCCGGAGAGGCCGCGGGGGTTGGTCTTCTCGGCCAGCGAGCGCCATGCGGGCGTGAGCCGGTCGTCCTCGCGGTTGAGCAGGCCGATCCGGTCGTAGACCGTGACGTCGTGGGCCCCGGCGGCGAGGAGCAGCTGCACGATCGCCGAGCCCGCCGCCCCGCCCCCGGAGACGACGATGCGGGCGTCCGGCAGCGCCTTGTCGATGCACCGCAGCGCGTTGGTCAGCGCCGCGAGCACGACGATCGCGGTGCCGTGCTGGTCGTCGTGGAAGACCGGGATATCGAGGCGCTCGCGCAGCCGGCGCTCGATCTCGAAGCACTTCGGGGCCGCGATGTCCTCGAGGTTGATGCCGCCGAAGCCCGGCGCGATGAGCTCGACGGTGCGGACGATCTCATCGACGTCCGTCGTGTCGAGGCAGATCGGCCACGCGTCGATGCCGGCGAACCGCTTGAACAGGGCCGCCTTGCCCTCCATCACGGGCAGCGCCGCCTTGGGCCCGATGTCGCCCAGGCCGAGCACCGCGGTCCCGTCGGTGACGACGGCCACCGAGTTGCCCTTGATGGTCAGGTGACGGGCGTCCTCCGGCTGCTGGGCGATTG